>JAMDCL010000129.1 GCA_023489065.1 Deltaproteobacteria bacterium
GATAGCATCGTGACAGACGGTGATCTCAGAAGGGCCCTGGCGAAATATCCCGATCTCCTTGAAAAAACGGCCTCCGAGATAATGACACAAAGCCCGAAACGCATAGAGAAAAATGCACTCGCGGTGAAAGCGCTGAACATCATGGAAACATACTCGATAACCTCCCTGTTCGTGACAAGCAATGGAGATAAAGATAAGCCTATCGGTATCATCCACCTCCATGACATACTGAAGGCCGGGATCGTGTAACACTCCCAACACTGCAGGGGCGATTCGGGAATTGCCCTTATCACGCTGCTATCAACAGTTAGATCCGGGTCTTTCTTGCATTTTAGTTATATTTTTCTTTACCAGACATGAGGGATAAGACGATATTTTACCTGGGTCATATAAGCTGCGTAGCCGGACAGTTCCACCCGCAGCATACGCTCTTCCATCACCGCCCGCCACGCAATTGCGACCACAAGAATCAGCCCAATGAGGACTCCGTACCCCGATCCCAGCAAGAGGGGCGTCCCAACAAAAAAGATACCCATGGCGGAATACATAGGATGCCGCACGTAATGATAAGGACCCGTTGAGATCACCTTTTGTCCCCGTTCTTCCTGAATATGTACTACGGGTGACAGGAAAGTGTTTTCCCGAAACGTCAGGGAAAAGAGGTAGAACGAGCAAACCAAGGCAATCGCCCCTGCCAATTGCAGCCAGACTGGCAGCGGTGACCAGCGAAAGCGAACTGCGTCAAGCGATATGAAAATCAACCATGCAAAGATAAATACCTGAAGCAGGGGGAAAAACACCTTGTCCCAGCCTTGCTGGTCGGAAGTCCACAGGTGCGTACGTTCTTGCAGCAATCCAGGGTTGTGCCGGAATAGCCATAAAGAAACAGCAAGATAAAAGCCAAAGAACAGTACGACAAAGACCCATCCGGCAAGCCATGCGATGGTGCCAGCCGGAAGAAATAAAGCCAATGCAAAGACAATAAAGATGCCGGCGGTTTGCACCACGAGTAGTTTTATATTGACATGAGTATGGTCAACCTGAGGGTTGCTGCTTTTCATATAATCGTCATTCATTAATCGTCCTCCATAAACCGCACCATGGATCCAGGACGGCAACAGAGTCATCCATAGTTCTCTACAATGCCCAATTCAAGGACAGGCCCTATATCTTCTCGTCAGCCAATTGAACGGGGCACTTAAAATATAATAGAGGTTCAGCCGGCTTTTACAGCTTTTTCCGTATTTTCCTCGAGTATTCTCTGAGTGCCGTATTGATAAGGGTCTGGTATCCGATTTTTGTCTCCGTTGCGAGCTTCTTGAAAAGCAATATCATATCATCGTCGATCCTAATAGTTGTGGAAACTTTCTTCGGTATATAAAACCTGCCCCTTATACCCTTTGAAAGATCGTACTCTTTCTTGAGCTTGAAATCTTCCTTCTCTTTAATGGTTAATTTCTTCATATTGCCCACACTCCCTTTTTGTAGCCTTCCTTGCTGTTATTATTCTTATGTGTTCATCCCCGTCCTCGGCGAGAAAGTAGAGATGACCGACAGCGATAATTATGCCCCTTTGCGTTGCTCCAAAGGTAATCCATCTTTCATCGAAATAGTCAAATCGCTTATCGATAATGGAAATATGCAACGGATCATCAAACACCGTTCTGGCTTCTGCAAAAGATATCTTGTGTTTTTTAATGTTACTTTTACTCTTATTCTCATCCCACTCAAAACGCATAATAAACCATAAGACATCTGTAGTTACATTGTCAATACATCTGTTTATGAATCGACGACGAGCTTCGGATTGACTCTCTTGATAGCCTTTACCCTTGGAGGGCGTCAATGACAGAAATAGTGAAACTACTTGTACTTGTGCCTAATTTTAAGATACTATATAAAAAAGTGATACTGATCGGAACTCCTGAGGGAGTCAATGATATGGCAAGTATTTTTTCGTCAGTAAAGGCAATTAAGCAAGGCATACCTTGCAGATACTGAATGGGATATATTAAAACTTAAAGGATAAATTATGAGGAAGAAGTATACGAAGAATACATTAAAGAATAAATTAAGGAACATAAAGTTCCTTATCCTCGACGTCGACGGTGTGCTGACGGACGGCAAGCTTATCTACAACAGCGACGGTATAGAATTAAAGGCCTTCGACGTCAAGGACGGCTACGGTCTCGTGCGTCTGAAACAATCCGGCGTCAAACTCGGCATCATAACGGCGAAGTCCTCGAGTATCGTTGAAACGAGGGCTAAAGACCTCGGCATCGATGCACTTTACCAGAACGTCAGCGACAAAGTTACGGCGTATGCCGATATAAAAGAAAAGTATGATCTTACCGATGATGCAATTGCATATATCGGGGATGATGTACCCGATCTCGGCGTACTCAAACAGACCGGAGTGCCCATAGCCGTACATGATGCAGTAGAAGCCGTAAAAAATACAGCCGTCTATATTACCATAAAATGCGGCGGCAATGGTGCTGTAAGGGAAGTTGTGGAACTTATCATGCAGGCAAAGGGCATACCTTTATCATAAGAATGAATAACCCTGCGATAAGACCGCAATGCATTCACATTTCCCCAACATGCCCTCCCCCGTCAAGAGAGGAAGATGAGAAAACACCCGTGGTAAATTTTCAACAACGTAACGGAATATGAGATTCAGGCAGCGGTTTGCAAGGTCATTGGTTTATTACGGGACGAAATCCATCGTATTCTTTTTCGGGCTGTTTCCCCTGGGCTTCGATACATGGCTGGGCGCCGGACTCGGCAAGCTTGCCTATTTCGTCCTCAGGAGCGAGAGGAACAAGGGTATCAACAATATCCTGAAAGCGTTTCCTGACAAGGACGGTTTGTGGGCACGGCAACAGATCAAAAAAAGCTTTGAAGGTTTCGGCAGAAGCATCATGGAACTTGTGAAACTGGACACCATCGCAAATCATATCGATGATTATATCCGGGTCGATAACTTCGAGGCATTTGAACAGTCACGGGCAAAGGGGAACGGCATTCTCTGGATTACCGGGCATATCGGCAACTGGGAGCTCATGCCGGTGTACTTTGCGAGCAAAGGATACGAAACGTACGTCGTTGCAAAAGGGTTATATGACCCGAAGATGGACAAATTGCTGAATGATATAAGGGAACGGCACCATGTACATCCGGTCATCAGGGGCAGCCAGGGTTCGGGAAAAAAGATCCTCAGGGCGCTGCGATCGAATGCCATACTCGGCATGCTGATAGATCAGGACACGGATGTGCAGGGCGTTTTTGTCAACTTCTTCGGAGATACGGCCTTTACACCCCGGGGGGCGGCTGACCTTGCCTTGAAAGCCGGTGCAGGCGTTGTTGCAGGATTCATAACAAGGATTGATTCGCGGCATCACGTCATAACACTGCATACGCCTCATATTCCTTCAAAATCATCAAATTATGAAAACGATGTCGTATCATTAACCCAGTCCATGACCGATACCATCGAACAACATATAAGCCGTCATCCTGCCGACTGGGTGTGGATGCACTCGCGGTGGGCCAAGAGGCCCGACGCCGGAAGAGCCCAATAGAAAGTTGTTCTTTATCTTTATGAGTTGTGATAAAATAAATACATGAGGACAGGGCAATCACAAATGAATTTTCAGACCTGTAACGGCAAAGTATTCGAGTGCTTCATCGCTGTATTTTTTTTTCTTCTTGCATCATGTACCGCAAAGACAACGGCACAGAAAGCAAACAATACAACGCCCGTGCAGCCAAAAATAACCATCGTCGCACCAGTCTATACCGAGCTGAAACAAAACGCGCTCCTCTACAACGGCACTGCAGTATCGGCGGAGTATTTCGATCGAACGCACCCCGGTATCATAACAAAACCGGTTATGAACGGTATACTGACTAACGGTGAAACTTTCTCGGTATCATCTGATAAGGGATTCTATGATGAAAGCGATCGCAAGGTAACACTCGCTGACAACATCCACGCTGTTTTGGATAACACCTATACGCTCACCTGCGACAGCATTGACTATTTCATAGAAAAAAAGCTTATAATCTCTCAGGACCCGATAACGGTATACAGCAAGGATTTGCAACTGCATGGAGATAAGGGTAGTATAAATCTCGAGAAAAACATCATGACGGTACAAGGCAATATCAATGCAAAAATATATAATATGAGCCTAAAATGAACATGCTTTTACTATCGATACAAAGATATTTTGATGATAACCGCTGCGGGCATACGCGGATCTCCCGCAAGGCCGCGCCCTGCAAATTGTCCGTTCTGTTTCTATTCGCCATCATGGTATCATTCATGGTTGTTCTCTCCGCACATGCGGGTTCTCTCATCGAAGAGGTTCAGCAACCGGGTAAACAAACCAAACCGATTGACATAACTTCCAGTCAGCTTGAGGCAAACCTTAAAACCCATATCGTCATATTCAAGGGCAACGTCGTTGCAAAGCAGGGAGATGTCGTCCTGTACTGCGACACCCTCACGGCATACTATGATGCAAAAGATAAAAACATAACGATGATTGTGGCGACCGGTGATGTCAAGATTACGAAGAAAGACATGATAGCGACCGGCGACGAGGCAGTCTTTGACAACGTGAAGAAGCTGCTGACCTTAACGGGATCTCCGAGGATATGGCAGGCGAAAAATATAATAGAAGGAACAAAAATAGTGTTTTACCTTGGTACGGACCGGATATTTGTCGAAGGTGCCAAATCTCTCTATAATCCGCAAACAGAAGGGATATTGCATGGACAAACACCTTGAAATAATAGGACTCATGAAGTTCTTCGGCAAAAAAAAGGTTGTATCGGATGTGAGCCTTTCGGTAAAGAGCAGTGAAATTATCGGCTTACTCGGTCCCAACGGCGCCGGTAAATCAACCACATTCTACATGATTGTCGGGATATACAAACCCGACAAAGGGAAGATCCTTTTAAACGATGAAGATATAACAAAAGATCAGATGTTTATACGGGCAAGGAAAGGCATTACCTACCTTCCCCAGGAACCCTCGATATTCAGAAAACTTTCGGTGCAGGACAACATCAAGATCGTTTTTGAATCCATGGATATGCCGCAGGAGCTCATCGACGAAAAGACCGAGGAAATAATGAAGAGTATGAATATCATGCACATAAAAGATAACAGGGGTTATTCCCTGTCCGGCGGAGAAAGGAGACGTGTAGAGGTTTCACGGGCACTTGCAGCCAAGCCCGATTTCATGCTCCTGGACGAGCCCTTTGCCGGTATCGATCCCATAGCGGTCAATGAACTGAGGGAAATCCTTTTTTCACTGAGGGAAAAGGGGATCGGCATCATCATATCCGATCATAATGTAAGGGAAACCTTGAATGTTTGCGATAAGGCTTATATTATAAATAATGGGAGAATTATAGAAGAAGGGGATCCCAAGGAGATAGCACTGAGTGAAAAGGCCAAACGCATATACCTTGGCGAGGATTTTAAGCTATGATAGAAATAAAACACGAGGTCAGCTTACGGCAACAGCTCGAATTGACGCCACAACTTATTCAGGCCCTCCGTCTGCTTCAGCTGACAAGGCTTGAGCTTGAGCAGGAACTGAAAACGGAGCTTGAAATAAATCCGTTTCTCGAGGAAGAACAGTCGGAGCAGGAGACCCTGGATACCGAGGTCGAAGAGAATATTTACAACGACCGGAGCGCGGCAGGCAGCGGAGACAGGGGTATCGTAAAAAGAGAAGAAGATCCGATAGAAAACACCGCTCACCGGGAAATGGGATTGCATGATTATTTGCTCTGGCAGCTCGGATTATCCGCAAATACCGAACTGGAGATACAGATCGGCGAGGCGATCATCGGCAATATAAATGACGAGGGTTACCTTTCATCACCGGTTGAGGACATCGTCAGTTTCACAGGCTCCCCGGCAGAAGATGTCGAACGGGTGCTCGGTAAAATCCAGGACTTCGATCCCTCGGGCGTCGGTGCGAGAAGCCTTAAAGAATGCCTCCAAATCCAGATACGTCACCTCGGGATAGACAATCCTATCATAAACGGCATACTCGCTGATCATTTAAACGATCTTGAAAAAAAGGATTATTCCTCAATAGCAAAAGCATTGGGAGTCCAGGCCGATCTCGTTACAGCAGCAGCAGAGATCATTAAACATCTGAACCCGAAACCGGGAAACATGTACAGCTCGGGTGAAGAAAACTATATTGTACCGGACGTCATGGTAACGAAGATAGGCGAAAGACTTGTCGTTGAACTTATAGAAGAAGGTGTACCAAGGATTAAGGCCGCAGATTATTATGCCAGGAAATTGCTCGATCAAACCGGTGCCAATGATACCGCAAAGAAATTCATCCGGGAAAAACTCCAGGGTGCTCGATGGTTGATCAAGGCAGTAGAGCAGCGTAAAAACACCATAAAAAAGGTGGTAGAAGCCATCGTTGAACGGCAGAAGTCGTTTTTTGAATACGGCGAACAATACTTCGAACCCATGGTTTTAAAGGATATTGCTCTTGACATAGGTGTTCACGAAACAACCGTCGGAAGGGTTACAAACGGAAAATACGTCCAGACACAATGGGGAATCTATGAGTTGAAATATTTCTTCAGTCCTTCCTTGAAAACGGACAACGGAGACCTGCTTTCCACGAAACTTGTAAAGCAGAAGATCAAGGAACTTATCGATAAAGAGAGCCAGTCAGCGCCGCTCTCGGACACGGATATTGTAAGGATACTGAAGACGGAAGGCATAAACATAGCGAGAAGGACCGTTGCAAAGTACCGGGAGATTATGAATATCTCTCCGCTTCATATACGAAGGGTAAAAGTATCCTGATGGCGAACAACAACAAGGACATCGTTGCTCTCTTGACCCTGTCCGTTTCCCTATTCCTCCTGATAAGCCTGTTGTCGTATGACCCGCACGACGCAACATGGTTAAATGACGTGCACAGCGCCCTCTACCATAATATGGGCGGTAAAATAGGGGCCAACATAGCAGAGCTCCTTTTCCAGATATTCGGCCTGTCGGGATACGTCATCGGTGTACTCGGTATCATGATATTTTTTGCCATGCTTTTTAAGGACACATGGAAACACCGGTGGACACGCATTTCAGGGCTTGTTTTGTTTATCCTGTCGCTGTCATTCACCATAGCGGCACTGCATGCGTCCTCCCAG
>JAMDCL010000022.1:0-6887 GCA_023489065.1 Deltaproteobacteria bacterium
TGTTGCGTATGATTCAAGGAAAGTGCACAATAATTATTTGTTTGTTGCTATGCCCGGAGAAAAAGAGGACGGCATAAAGTACGAGCAGGAAGCTGTCCGCAACGGAGCGGTTGCAATCGTTGCAAAGACATACAACCCTTCGATAGACGGGGTCGTACAGATCCTCGTGGATAATCCGCGAAATGCCCTGTCGTTGCTATCAAGGGAGTTTTACAACAACCCGGGTGCGGATTTGTTTGTAGTCGGGATAACCGGTACGAACGGAAAGACGACGACGACGTATCTTGTGGAATCCATACTCGCTTCAGCCAGAAGAAAACCCATGGTGATAGGGACCATAAATTACCGGTTCATGAATAAGAAGGTAAAGGCCGTCAATACAACACCGGAGTCACTGGATCTCCATATGATGATGAGCGAGTACCTGTTGCAGGGTGCGACCGATGCCGTCATGGAGGTATCCTCACATGCGATTGCACAGGGCAGGGTAAACGGCATCGACTTCGATGTGGCAATCTTCACCAACCTTACACAGGACCACCTTGATTATCACAAGACCATGGAAAACTACTTTTCAGCAAAATCACTCTTGTTCGAGAAACTGCTTGTCGCAAGCCATAAGAGCAAGAAATTCGCCATCCTGAACAGCGACGATCCCTGGATAAACAAGCTCAAGATAAAAAGGGGCATCCATGTTCTCAGATTCGGGAATTCGAAACAGGCAGATATCCGGCCGGTGGAAACAACGACATCGCTCGACGGCATCACGATGAAACTTTCAACACCCATAGGTATCATAGACCTCAAGTCGCCCCTCGTGGGCTACTACAACATTTATAATATCATGGCAGCGGTTGCCACAGCCATTGTGTCGAACATATCCGTCGATCACATCAAGCACGGAATTGCAGCATTGAAACACGTGCCGGGACGGGTGGAACGGATTGAAAACCCAAAGGATGTGTATGTGTTCGTGGATTATGCGCACAGCCCTGATGCGCTCGAAAAGGTCCTGACCGCATTAAGCGGGTTGAAGAAGAAAAGGATGATATGTGTGTTCGGGTGCGGAGGAGACCGGGACAAGGGCAAGAGGCCGATCATGGGTGAAATCGCAGTACGGCTTGCGGATATAACCGTCATTACGTCCGACAACCCGCGCTCCGAACAGCCGGAAGCAATCATCTCTGAAATAGAGAGAGGCATAACAAACACACCGAAAGTCGAACCGATGGATCCCGGCAGCCGTTACGATTCAAAGGTTTATACCGTCATCCCGGACAGGAAACAGGCCATAAGGAAAGCACTGGAGATAGCGGAGAAAGGCGATGTCCTGCTCATAGCGGGCAAAGGACATGAAGACTATCAAATATTCAAAGACAAAACCATTCACTTCAGCGACAGGGAAAACGTCCATGATTATTTTGGAATAAAAAATTGAAGATAGATATGCAGGATATACAGGGGCTGAAAGATATAAAGGTCGTACATGCCGGGAAGAACTGGTATGCCAGCGGTGTATCGACAGATACAAGAAAGCCGGTGAGCAACACCTTGTTCTTCGCGATTAAAGGAGAGCATTACGACGGTCACGCTTTTGTGAACGATGCACTCAGGAGCGGGGCAGCCGGTGTTGTTGTCGATAAAAACTATCAGTACCGTGCAGGTGCGGCCGGAAACAAAGCGGCTGTCTTTTCCGTACCCGATACCGTTGAATCCCTTGGAGAATTGGCGCACAGCATACGGGAGAGGTACAAGCCAACGGTCATAACGATTACAGGGAGCAACGGTAAAACAACAACCAAAGAAATGCTGTCTGAGCTTTTATCCGGCATGTACGGCACCGGAAGGACGCAGGGTAACCTGAATAATCTCATCGGCCTGCCGCTGTCAATACTCAACATGGAGCAGGAAACCAGGATGTGGGTGCTTGAACTCGGAACGAGCAGGTACGGAGAGCTGACAAGCCTTACCAAAATAGCTTCCCCTGATATCGGTATACTGACGAACATCGGCAGGGCGCACCTTGAATTTTTTCATGATGGGGACGGCGTTGCAAAGGCAAAAGAAGAAATGTTTTCAGCGATGAAGACGAACGGGACCGCCGTGATGAACGCTGACGATCCCCTGGTTATGGGTATAGCCCGCCGTTTTCATGGCAGGGTCCTCACCGCTGGTTTTTCCGCGGACGCGCATCTGCGCATCGTTTCGTACAGCCTTACCGGCCAGGGCATGGATTTCAGCATCGTGTACGAGGGTGAAGAACACAGCTTCAGTACGCCGGTATCCGGCAGGCACTACCTTTACGATATTGCTCTCTCCATGCTGTGCGCCAGGCACGTAAACGTAGGCTGGGATAAAATACGGTCGGCGTGCGGGCGTTTTCAGGTATTCAGGGGAAGAGGCAATAGCATGTCGTACAGGAACAACATAACGGTCATTGATGACACGTACAATGCCAATCCTGATTCAATGCGGAGCGGGTTCCTGTCGGCCATAGAAAGATACGGTGCGCAAAGCATGGTAGCTGTCATAGGAGATATGCTTGAGCTTGGTGACCGGACAGCCCAGGAGCATTATGAGCTGGGGAAGTTTCTCGCTGAACAGGGTATCGGCAAATTTATACTCATCGGCAGGTTCTCCAAGAGTACACTGGAAGGCGTGCTGGCACCGGGCATAAAACAGGTTTATGCAAAACAGGTGGGGGATATACAGTCCGCTGTTCAAGAGCTGGAGTCTTTATCCAAAGAGGGTCTTACGATTTATATCAAAGGTTCCAGGAGCATGAAACTGGATCAGGTCATATCCGCGTACGATACTATAATGAGGGGCAGAAATGCTTGAATATCTTCTTTATCCTCTGGCAAAGCAGTTTATAATATTCCATGTTTTAAAGTATATAACATTCAGGACCCTGAGTGCGATGATAACCGCATGGGTCATCAGCATGGTATTCGGTGCCCCCTTTATCAAGTTCATGACGAGGATCGGCATGGGACAGGTCGTGCGATCCGACGGCCCCAAAAACCATATCGGCAAAAAAGGGACGCCGACCATGGGCGGGCTCCTGATGATACTCTCCATTCTGGTTTCGACCATACTGTGGATGGACATCGCCAACGTGTATGTATGGATACTCCTGCTGGCCCTTGTGGGGTTTGGAGCCATCGGCTTTACGGATGACTATAAAAAGCTGAAAGATCGGAGTTCAAAGGGTCTGAAGGGAAGCTACAAACTGGTGCTCGAGACGGTCCTGACCCTGGTGATTATCTACCTGCTGTTACGGTTTGATGACCTGAATTATACGCTTACATTCCCGTTTTTCAAAAAATTCATTGTTAATCTGGGCTGGGCGTACTTTGTGTTTTTCCTGTTTATCGTCATAGGAACATCGAATGCGGTTAACCTCACCGACGGTCAGGACGGTCTTGCAATCGTCCCTGTCATGACCTGTTTCGGCGTGTATGCCGTATTCGCCTATGTGCTCGGCAACGTAAAGTTTTCCGAATATCTGATGTTCGCCCCTATTTCAGGGACGGGAGAAATAGCAACGTTCGCGGGTGCTGTTATCGGAGCTTCCATGGGGTTTTTGTGGTTTAACACGTATCCGGCAGAGATATTCATGGGCGACGTGGGTTCTCTCGGACTTGGAGGCGTGCTCGGCATCGTGGCCATTATACTCAAACAAGAGATACTGCTTGCGATTATCGGCGGCGTTTTCGTGATAGAAGCACTCTCGGTGATAACCCAGGTAAGTTCCTTTAAGTTGATCGGCAGGCGTGTCTTTGCAATGGCGCCGATACACCACCATTTTGAATTGAAGGGATGGGTCGAACCGAAAATAACGGTTAGGTTCTGGATCATATCCATTCTGCTCGCACTCCTCGGCCTGGCAACGCTCAAGTTGAGGTGATGATGGAATTACGGGGCAAAAAAACAGCGGTTATCGGCATAGGCGGCACGGGCCGTGCCGTTGCCGGCTTTGTTTTGAAGAGGGGCGCCCGGGTGACCTGCTATGACGAAAAACCCGGTTCTGAGATCCAGGGACTCAACGGTATGAAAAACACGGTAACCCTTGTCGACAACTGGGACAGCAATGCACTGAACGATGAAGAACTTGTTATTGTCAGCCCGGGTGTGCCAATGGCATTGAAAGGCATTCAAACCGCACGGCAAAAAGGTACGGAGGTGATAAGCGAGATCGAACTTGCGTCCAGATTCACCAAGAAAAAAATCATCGGCATTACCGGGACCAATGGGAAAACCACCACGGTCACCCTGCTTGGCCAGATACTGAACCATGCAGGCAAAAAGGCCGGCGTCGGAGGGAACATCGGCACACCGTTTATTCAGCTTGTTGAACATGACAACGAATACGGATTGTACCTTCTCGAGCTGTCGAGCTACCAGCTCGAGGGTATCGTCAGCTTCAGGCCATGGATAGCGGGCTTGCTCAACATCACGGACGATCATCTCGACCGGTATAAGGACATAAACGATTACGCAAAGGCGAAACTCAGGATATTCATGAACCAGTCCATAGACGATTATGCGGTCATCAATGCGGAAGACAAATACACGGTAAAAGGAAAGAGAACGATAAAGTCAAGGCCCTACTGTTTTACCACGAGCAAGAGGACGAGAAGGGGTGCTTATTATAAAAACGGGGAATTGCTCTTTATTGACGGGTCCGGATATAAAACTGCCTTTACCTTGAATAATCCCGATTTAGCAGGCATGCACAATGTCCAGAACACCATGGCGTGCATTATCGTGTCCAAACTGCTCGATGTGCCGGACGCCGTTATCCAGGAAACGATAAACGGCTTCAAAGGTCTCCCCCACAGGATTCAGCTCGTGGCGGATATCCGGGGTATAAAATACTATGACGATTCAAAGGCCACGAATGTCGATGCAGTGGTTGTCGCACTGAAAACAATGTCTGCGCCGGTGATCCTTATCATGGGAGGAAGGGACAAGGAAGGCGATTACAGTCCCCTGGCCGGCCTTATCAAGGAAAAGGTGAAGCTGCTCATCGTCATGGGTGAAGCGAAAGAACGGATCACAAAAGCATTTCATGACCTTGTAAGAATAACACCGGTTGATTCGATGGAGTCCGCTGTTGCTGCAGCGGTCCGCGATGCACGGCCCGGTGACCGTGTACTTCTGTCCCCCGCTTGTTCGAGTTTTGATATGTTCCTCGATTACAAACAGAGGGGAGACATGTTTACATCCGCGGTCATGAAAATAAACGGGGAGGCTCCGCATGAAGGATTATGATCGCGGCATCATACTTGCAACCCTGGCGCTGTGTCTTTTCGGCGTGATCATGGTTTTTAGTGCAAGTTCGATCTATGCACTGAAGGCGTACGGCACAAAGTACTATTTTGTGGAGCGTCAGCTTGTGTATCTCGTCCTGGGGCTTCTGGCGGGAAGTTTTGCCGCTGCCATAAATATCGATTTGCTGAGAAAATACTCGAACATCTTGTACGGGTTTATCATTGTTTTGCTGGTCCTTGTCTTTGTTCCGCATATCGGCGTTGTTGTCAGCGGCTCACACCGGTGGCTGCGACTCGGGGCATTTACGCTCCAGCCGTCGGAATTCGCAAAGCCCGTATTGATAATTCTCATAGCCCATGTACTCGAAGAAAAAGGTCAGAGACTCAACAATGCACCTCCTGTTTTGCTGCCGCTGATCTACACGGCAATCGTCCTGGTGCTAATCCTGAGGGAACCCGATTTCGGAAGCGCGGTCATTATAACGACCGTGGTGTTCTCAATCCTCTTTCTGACGGGTGCGAGCGTTGCTTCTCTGGCCCTGGTCATTATTCCCGTCGTACCCGTCGCCGTGTTACTCGTGATGCATTCCACGTACAGACTGAACCGTGTGAAGGCATTCCTTGATCCCTGGCAGCATGCGCAAACGGGCGGGTTCCAGATTGTACAGTCCACCCTTGCTTACGGAGCAGGCGGTATAACGGGCGTCGGGATCGGCAACAGCTTTGAAAAGTTGTTTTATCTGCCCGAGGCACATACGGACTTTATCTTTTCGGTTATCGCGGAAGAGCTCGGGTTTATAGGTGTAGCGGCGGTGATCGGGGTATTCATCTTTCTGATCACCAGGGCTTTTTCCATAGCGGCACGATCCGAGAGTACCTTTACGAAGGCAACGGTCTATGGATTGACCTTATTTATTGCCCTCCAGGTAATTATCAACATAGCGGTTACGCTGGGGCTGCTGCCGACGAAGGGACTTACCATGCCGTTTATAAGCTACGGCGGCAGTTCATTGACAGCTGAGCTTATCTCGGTTGGCATACTATTGAATTTATCAAGAAGGGTGAACGATGGAAGCGATGAGGCTGATAATAGCAGGTGGGGGTAGCGGTGGACACTTTTTCCCCGCACAGGCAGTTATGGATGAGATTATAAAAAGAAAAGAAGGTATTGTCTATATGTACGTTGGATCGGATTCTGGCATAGAAAGCAGAAAATGGACGCTCCCTCCGGGTAACCGGAGGCTCCTGAGCGTTAAAGGCTTCAAGAACAAAACAGCCGGGGAAAAACTGTCGTCTGTATTCCTTCTGCTCGAATCTATGGTAGAATCAAAAAGAATAATCCGGGAATTCATGCCGGATGCTGTACTCGGCGTGGGAGGGTATGCCTCGTTTCCGATCGTCATGACGGCAATCCTGATGCGTATCCCTGCCGCTATCCATGAACAGAACTCCGTCCCCGGACTTGCGAACAAGGTCCTTTCAAGGTTTGTGAAAGAGATATTTATATCCTTCGAAACATCCCAAAAGTACCTGCCTGCCGGCAAGACACGGTTGACGGGCCTGCCGGTCCGGTACGCAATGCAAAAGCGAAAGCCGCATGCTGCAGCGGTA
>JAMDCL010000022.1:6897-7185 GCA_023489065.1 Deltaproteobacteria bacterium
CCAGACAGGAACAGCGGACCGCGGCTCTGTCAAGAGCGCATACGACCGGTTTGGATTCAAGGCGGATGTGTTTGATTTTATAGACGATATGGCATCGGTGTTCGAGCAGGCGGATATTGCGGTATCACGGGCAGGCGCATCCACCCTGTTCGAGCTTGCAGCTTACGGGATACCGTCCATCCTCATACCGTACCCGTCCGCTGCCTCGGATCACCAGACGCTCAATGCGGGAGAAGTTTCTTTTCATGGCGGCGCTGTTACGATACCTGCCGCAACTACGCAACCGGG
>JAMDCL010000025.1 GCA_023489065.1 Deltaproteobacteria bacterium
AACCTTCGCCGGACTTGCCGAACCCTATGCCCGGTGAAACCACGATGCCTGCCTGCTGGATCAGCTTCATCGTAAAGGACATCGAATCGATATTGTTGGGCAGTTTCGTCCAGATATAGAACGTGGCGTTTCCGTTGAACGGATCAAGCCCTGCAGCGGATAGCGCAGAAGTAACCATGTGTACGCGTTTTTTGTATATCTTTCTCAGCGGCTCCGTGAGCGCATCTCCAAGGGTCAATGCTTTGATTCCGGCCCACTGAACTGCCTGGAATACACCGGAATCTATGTTCGTCTTTATCTTGCCGATACCTGCTATCAACTCCTCGTTGCCGCAGGCAAACCCGATCCTCCATCCTGTCATGCTGAATGTTTTCGACAGGGAATGAAACTCTATGGCAACATCCATTGCACCCGGATATTCGAGTATAGAATGCGTTTTCTCCCCGAAGTAGATCTCTGAGTATGCCGCATCATGGGCTATGATGATATGGTGTTTCTTCGCAAAGGCAATAACCTTTTTGAAGAAGGCTTCCCCGGCAGTTGCGGATGTCGGGTTGTTCGGATAATTGATAAACAGCATCTTTGCTTTTTGCAGGATCTGCTCCGGAATGCTCTCAAGTGACGGTATAAAGTCGTTCTCCCTCGTCAGGGGCAGGGCATACGCTGTTCCACCTGCAAAGATGGTCGAAGCAAAATACACCGGATAACCGGGCTCTGTGTAGAGTACGACATCTCCCGGGTTGACGAATGCCAGAGGGAAATGCGCAATACCTTCCTTTGATCCTATGAGCGAGAGGACCTGTTTTTTGTAATCGAGCTTGACGCCGAATCGTTTATAAAACCATTGTGCTGCAACCTCCCTGAACCTGTCCATGCCCGAATAAGAGGGATAAATATGGTTTGACGGGTCCTGAGCTGCGGATTGCAGGGCTTCGACCACCTGTGCGGATGTCGGCAGATCGGGGTCACCGACTCCAAGGTCTATGATGTCCTTTCCTGCGGCAATCTGTTCGGATTTAATCCTGTCGAGTTCGGCAAATAAGTACTTCGGCAGCATCTCGAGTCTTTGTGCATATTTGAACGGCATGTCAGTCTCCTTCTCTTCTTTGTATTCATGTTGCTCTATAAAAGATTGTGCAAAAAAAAGCAACCGGCGTGTAATGTTTTGGTCAGTCTTTGGCTTCCCAGAAGCGGACGAATTCCCGTGCAGTATGTTCCGGGGCAGGGGTGTTCAGGATGGCTGAAATCACAGCGGCCCCGCGGATGTTATAGCGCTTTAATTCCCGGAGGTTATTCATGGTAATGCCGCCGATCGCATAAACAGGGACCTTTGCCATTTTTGCTATCTTTGCAAACATGTCCAAACCGATGCAGGTGCTATCCTGCTTTGTCGATGTCGGGTAAACAGCGCCTGCACCGAAGTAATCAGCTCCCTGGGCTTGTGCGGTTCTTACCTCTTCTTCATTCCTGACCGATACCCCTACGATCTTATCTCCGAGGTACTTCCTGGCGATCTCGGCAGGCATATCATCCTGCCCGACATGAACGCCGTCTGCATCAACGGCAAGCGCGATATCTATTCTGTCATTGACTATAAACAGGGCATTGTATTGTTTGCACAATATTTTGATCTTCATTGCCTCATCGTACATTGTCCGAGTTTGCGCATCCTTTTCACGGTACTGGATGATCTTTACCCCTGCCTGCAGCAGATAAAGAGCAGATTGCTCGTGGGATGTTCCAAAATCACGCGAGGTGATGCCGTATATGCCTGACGGGAGTTCGGGTTTTACGAGCATATTCGAATTCACCCGGCGCGGGTCTTCAGCATCGTTACGGAGTCATTGCGATCGGCGGGTACACAACAAGGCCGGGTCCGGCAATCTGCAGGTAGAGAGGGACTGCTCCGGCGCGGCATACACTGCCGCTCATCGCAAAGATAGTATAACGAGAGTAACTGTGCCTGCATAAATTTCATTTGGCAGTAACGTCCGAGAGCTTGTATGCGTCCTCATTCAGAAGTGAAATCTCGTCTATGAGTGCGGTCATGAAACTGCCCGGAAGCTTTGTACGTGCCGCTGCCTTTTCTCCGGCAATTTCGAACGTAACAAGCCCTTCGATCGCTGACGTGAACAGATCCTTTTGAACAGCCATGAAGCTTGCGATAACGGATCCCAGCATGCAGCCTGCACCGGTAATGCGCGAAAACATTTCGGTTCCGTTTTTTACTGTGGCCGACTGACTGCCGTTTGATACATAATCCTCTTGCCCCGTAATGACTGCAGTCAATCCGTACTCTTTTGCAAGCGCCCCGGCCGTTCCCATACCTGCGGAGGTTGTGGAATCGACGCCCTTGACCAGGACCTTCTCCCCCGCAAGCGACTGCATCTCTCCGGCATTGCCTTTAAGAACGTCGACTTTTACTTCCTTTAAAATCTTTTTTGCCGTTTCCGTTCTATAGCGTGTTGCCCCGGCACCAACGGGATCAAGCAATACAGGAACGTGTTTTTTGTTTGCCATTTTACCGGCAGCAAGCATGGATTCGATCCAGCGGTCGCTCAGCGTGCCGATGTTGAGATACAGCACACCGGCAATCGAGACCATGTCCTCGACCTCGGGCAGCGCATGTGCCATGACCGGCGAAGCTCCGAGCGAGAGCGTAATATTTGCGCTGACATTCATAACGACATAGTTCGTTATGTGGTGTACCAGCGGTTTAGTATTTCTGATCTTTTTCAAATCACCGAAATAATCTATTTTCATCCTCTGTTCCCCCTTCGTATAAAGAACTTGGTTTCACCCATGAAGTGCATCATGCTGTGTGTACTATTTTTTTTGCTGTAACGCCTGGTCCAGCACGGCGACGCTCAGGCTCGCGCACTTGACCCTTGCAGGGTACCTCTTCACATCGGAAAGGGCCTCGAGGTCCCCGAGTATGTCTGCATTATAATCTTTTCCCGCGAGCATATTTTTATACTCGTTCATGATGGTCCTCGTTTCTTCGATGGTCTTTCCCTTTATCGCTTCTGTTATCAGTGAGGCTGCGGACTGGCTGATCGAACAGCCATTGCCGGTAAACATGACATTCCGTACGACGTTACCATCAAAGATGAGTTCCATTGCTATTTCATCGCCGCAAAGGGGATTGGAGCCGTCCGATTTGGCGTCCGGATGCTCAAGGTGTCCCTGGTTTTTCGGGTGCTGATAGTGTTCTATGATAATTTCTTTGAAGAGTTCTTCAAGCGACATGACCGAATATCTCCTTTGATTTCTTTAACGCGGCAACCAATGAATCTATCTCCTGCTTTGTGTTGTAGAAATAGAAACTCGCCCTTGCCATTGCAGATACACCGCAGTCTATCATGAGCGGTTGTGCACAGTGATGGCCGGCCCTTATCGCTATACCCTCGCTGTCGAGTATCGTACCGATGTCATGTGAGTGAACGCCCTTGATGTTGAATGCAATGATGCCCCCCTTCTTTTCCGCACGCAGAGGACCATAGATAAATATTCCCGGCACCGTTTTCATCTTTTCCAGTGCGTATGCCGTCAGCTCTCTTTCATAGGATTCGATAGTGTCCATCCCCATTTTTTCGAGATACCCTATTGCAGCCTTTAATCCGATCGCTCCCTCATAGTTCGGAGTACCCGCTTCAAACTTCCACGGCAGTTCATTGTACACGACGCTGTCAAGTGTGACCTTCAGGATCATTTCGCCGCCGCTTAAGAAGGGCTCCATGGATTCGAGGTATGATTCTTTTGCGTACAATGCACCGATGCCGGTCGGTCCGAGCATCTTATGTCCCGACACGGCAAAGAAATCGCAATCAATGTCCCGGACATCAATCTTCATGTGCGGTGCACTCTGTGCGCCGTCAACGACGACGGCGGCACCCTTCTTGTGAGCAAGCGCCGTGATTTCTTTTACCGGGTTTATCGTACCGAAAACGTTCGACATATGGACAATACCCACAAGTTTGGTTTTATCCGACAGCATGGATTTGAATGCGTCCATATCAAGTTCTCCATCCATCCTCGAGGGCACGATCTTGATAACGGCACCTTTTCTGTGAGCAAGCCTGAACCACGGTACGTAGTTGCTGTGATGCTCCATAATGCTGACGATGATCTCATCGCCGGCATGGATGTTCGCTTCTCCCCATGTATAGGCTATAAGATTCAGTGCCTCGGTCGCGTTGCGGGTAAAAACAATCTCTTTGGTACTGTTTGCATTGATGAACCTGCGCACAGCTTCCCGTGAATCTTCATAAGCCTGTGTCGATTCCTCTGCAAGCAGGTATACGCCCCGGTGAACGTTTGCATTATAGTTCTTGTAAAGGTCGGCTACCGCATCTATGACGACCGATGGCTTTTGCGTGGTTGCGGCGTTGTCAAGATATACAAGCTTCTTGTCCCTTACCATGCGGGACAGTACCGGAAAATCTTTTCTTATTCGTTCAATATCCATCTCCATGCTCCATTTTTAATAAGTTACTTTATATAAAGCATTTTGGTTTGTAAATCAACAAGCAGCACGACTCGTTATAACATCCGGTTGTTCCCGTGTCTGGAATGAGGGTGTTCGAGTACTTATATTCTGTGCAAAGGAGGAATGCACATGACGACGAACAAAAACAGAGAAATAATCTTGATAAGAAGACCCGAGGGTATGCCGCGGGAAGAAGATTTCAGTCTTATCGAAACGGAGATGCCCGTGTGCAGGGACGGTATGGTGCTCGTCAAGACCCTGTACCTTTCCGTCGACCCGTATATGCGGGGGCGGATGAGCGGCGTAAAAACCTATATTTCCCCCTTCGAGCTCGAAAAGGCCATAACAGGAGGCATTGTTGGGGAGGTTGTGCAGACCAAGTCTCCGGATCTTAAAGCAGGTGACATCGTTACCGGCAACCTGGGCTGGCGCGATTACAACGGGGCGGACAGCAGGGAACTCAGAAAGTTCGATCCCGGGATCGCACCCGTATCAACGGCACTCGGCATACTCGGCATGCCCGGGCTTACGGCATACTTCGGCTTACTCGATATCGGTAAACCATCGTCCGGAGAAACCGTTGTCGTATCCGGTGCGGCAGGAGCGGTGGGAACTGTGGCGGGTCAGATTGCAAAGATAAAAGGCTGCCGGGTCATCGGGATTGCAGGCTCGGATGAAAAGACCGGCTATCTCGTTCACGATCTCGGGTTTGATACGGCAATAAACTATAAAACGGCCCCGGACATAAAGAAAGCGATTAAAGATGTCTGTCCGAACGGGGTCGATATTTATTTCGATAATGTTGGGGGAGAGATTTCGGACGCCGTTATGCCGCTGCTCAACTATAAGGCACGCGTTGTTCTGTGCGGACAGATATCCCAGTATAATATGACCAAGCCAGAAACCGGCCCCAGGGTGCAGTCATACCTGCTGGTAAAGAGCGCATTGATGAAAGGGTTCATCGTGATGGATTATGCAGACAGAAGCGATGAAGGTATCCGACAGCTTGCACAATGGGTTTCGCAGAAGAAATTGAAATATGCAGAGCATGTTGTCGAGGGACTTGAAAATGCACCCAGGGCGTTTATCGGACTTTTCAAAGGTGAAAACCTCGGAAAACAAATCGTAAAGGTGAGTTAGGATTATTGAAACCGCTGCTTTTGGCGGTCCTCAGTTTCCCCAATAGCAATTCCAGTTTTGTTGGCGTAACGGACCCTAATTTTTTATCAATAAGAACTTGACATTTAATTATATGGTGGTATGAAGTGGTATAAAGGGGCATAAGAGTATAACAAAATTGTATGGAGTTTATTGGGAGATACAGACATAGGATTGACAAAAAAGGGCGCGTCAGCGTGCCATCGGCATTCAGGAAAATACTGACCGATGAGTACGATAACAGGGTAATTCTGACAAACAACCAGAATTGGCTTGAGGTATACCCGTATCAGGTATTCAAACTGCGCAAGGAAAGGATCAAGGCATTGCCGCCGACGCTGGATGTTGTGGAAGATTATAAGCTGTTCCACTACGGTGATGCATTTGAATATGAGATAGACGGCCTCGGGAGGCTTTTTATCCCCGCATACCTCCGGGAAGAAGCACACCTCGGGGAAGAGGTCATCATCGCAGGCGGAGACGAGATTTTTTCCATCTGGGATGTTGCAACATTCGAACAGGAACACCAGAGGATAAAAAACAACTTCTCGAATATCAAAAAAGGCATTGCTCAGTTGGGAGTATAGATGCATATACCGGTAATGTTAAACAAGGTTATTGAATACATGAATCCGCGTGATACCGGAAGGTATCTGGATGCGACAACCGGTGAGGGAGGGCATGCGCGGGCCATCCTTGAAGCGTCCGTCCCGGGAGGATTTGTCGTTTGTTCGGATGCGGATGACACCATGCTGAGCAGGGCAAAGGAAAATCTGGATGCATTCAAAACAAGAACACGTTTTCTCCAGGCCAATTACAGGGATATCGAAGATATCGTACAAGAAACGGGCGGTGAAAAATTTGACGGTATTATCGTCGATCTCGGGTTTAATACTGCCCAGATACAGGATAGCATCCGTGGTTTCAGCTTTTCAAGTGAGGGACCGCTCGACATGCGGTATGACAGGTCAAAGGGTATTACCGCTTACGAAGTCGTCAACAAGTTTGCTCAGGAAAGGCTTGCAAAAATTATAAAAGAATATGGCGAAGAAAGACAGTACAGAAAAATTGCAAAAGCGATAGTTGCTGCGAGGAAAAAATCACACCTGAGAAATACGGCAGAACTCGCATCGGTAATATCGGGGACCGTACACGGCCGTTACGGCATACATCCGGCCACGAAAACCTTTCAGGCAATAAGGATATTTGTAAACGATGAATTGGAAAACCTAAAGGCCTTTCTGCAAAAGGCAGGGGACTTTCTGAATGTAGGCGGCGTACTGATCGTCATATCGTTCCATTCTCTCGAAGACAGGATAGTCAAACAGACATTCAGGCAGTTTGCGCTTCTTGCAAAGCCGGTATTCAAAATACTTACCCGCAAACCGGCAGTGCCGGATGCAGA
>JAMDCL010000119.1 GCA_023489065.1 Deltaproteobacteria bacterium
GTTGAAGTCAACAGAGAAAAGTTTAATTTAGACCTTAATTAAGGAGAAGCTATGAAACAGTTTGTTGTTCGATTGAATCTCAATTGTCTTTTTCTTGCTTCAAGTATTTTTCTCATATTCGTTTCCTTAGCGCTTTCCGGCTGCAGAGAAAGTAGTACCTCCGGCACCAAAATTCGCACCTTCGTAGCAGGAATTAATATTTTTGACGATGCCATAGATTCCTCCGGAAACATATGGGTGGCTAATTTTGGTAACGGAATACCGGGATTGGGTCCGATGAATAGCAACGTTATGAAACTGAGCCCCACAGGCACCGTTATCGGCACCTATGTCGCGGGAAGTGTTCCTATCGGTATGGCCATAGACAAATCAGGAAACGTATGGGTGGAGAATTTTGGTAACGGAACACCAGGATTGGGCCTTACGGACAGCAACGTTACTGAACTGAGTCCCACGGGCACGACAATCACCACCTGCGTAGCAGGAAAATTTCCTGCCGGAGGCATTGCCATTGACGCATCCGGAAACATATGGGTGACAAATTGGGGCGCCTTCTCCGAAATCCCAGGAATCCCGGGAATGTCCCCGATGGAAAGCAATGTTACGGAACTGAGCTCCACAGGTGCCTTTCTCACCACCGTCGTTGCGGGAAGTTCGCCTGGAGGCATAGCAATAGATAAGAATGGCAATATATGGGTGGCGAATAAGGGCAACGGAACACCCGGATTGGGCCTGACGGACAGCAACGTTACTGAACTGAGTCCCACAGGCGGCTTTATTACCACCGTCGTTGCGGGAAGCAAACCTGAAGGCATAGCAATAGACCCCTCCGGAAACGTATGGACGGTGAATAAGGGCAACGGAATCCCGGGAACGGGCCCGATGGACAGCAGCGTTACGGAGCTAATCGTCTCCTCAGGCACCGTTATCAGCACCAATACCTATGCCGCGGGAAGTCTTCCTGAAATCGTTGCCATAGACTCCGCCGGAAATGTATGGGTGTCAAATGGGTATGGCGTTGGGGGAACACCGACGAACAGCAGCGTTATGGAACTGAACTCCTCGGGCAAGCTTATCCACACATATACTACTGGATATGCTCCTTACGGTATAGCCATAGATCCCTCGGGAAACGTATGGGTAACGAATTACGGTAACGGAACCGCGGGACTGGGCCTGACAGACAGCAACGTTCAGGAATATATGGGAGTTGCGAAAGGGCCGCAGTATTTCCCTTATTCCGGACCGCAGTGGCCGGGCGCAGAGTGATTGGTCATAGTCTGAGGGAAAGCGGCTTACATTACGTTTCACTGCTTCTGGTGAGGACCAGCGGTCTGCGTTTGAAAAAGGGACGCTTTTTGAACAGGGGAAGGGCAGTCTGGCATCGAGGACGTACACACCTGCGTACACCCTTCGTTTTCCTTCACAAACGGGAAAATAGGATAATGCAAAGCGGGAAAGTGTTTCAAGGCAAGGAGTTGATTTTTAAGGGCTTAAATGGAGGATTCCAAGTAAAAATACAAAAATCGTTTAACGTATTGACAAATAAAGCCCTGCGGCAGTAAGAGCAAAATACCACGGGGCAGGGAGCTCCCCTTTATTATAATGAGAGTCAGGATAACCACAATTGTAGGAGTTTTCCTCATCTTTGTATGTGTAACCAATATAACTCTTGCATCATTTGAAAGACACAACCTGAGAAGTTTTGCCAAAACCGCTCATACAAGGAAAAGAAAGGCTTCAAACCTGTTCCCGGATGACCCCGATAAAGGCAGTAATTTCAAAATAGCATTGTATTCTATCAATCATCATGTAAAAGGGCCGCATAATTCAATCAGCGCCATGCTGAGTGTTTGTTCCGTACTCATTTCCTTAAACGCTGCAAGTATTAATCCAATCAACACGTCTCAACTGTTTTCAAATAACCTTTCCGGCTTTTTCATCCCGCCCAGGATTTCCTTGTAATCGCCGGTCTACCGGCCATGCTCCAATGTCTTTCTAAGGGCATGGTGCTTTGCGTCATGACCCAAGAATCTTGCAAACCCTTATAGAGCGGGGTTAATGAAATGAAAGCTTGAAACAAAAAAGGAGTTTCAAATGAAGGTCAAAGCAATAAATAGATATGTACGGCTTATCGGTTTGCTCGCATTGTCAGGGGTAATGGTTGTAGGATGGATAAATTGTAACAACAAATCAAGTTCCAATAGTAATGGCGGAGGATCTGGCAATAACGGAACTACACCACAGACCCTGACTATTTCAGGGGTGCTTGAACAGGGGACTGTTAACATATTGGCGGCTAACTATGCCGGAGGGAACTTAAAGACTGCAAACGCACCGCATCTCAATGCCAGTCTTTCGGGTTTGACCCTAACACCGCTCACCGGATATCAATTGTACTGCGTTACCTTCTCGAACCCGCCTGCAGCAGGTACCGGCATTGCGGATGCTTCCGGTAATGTGGCGGTTATCTTCAGCGCAACAAGCACACCGTTCGGATGCTTTGTCCTTGATTCAAGAGGCAACAGTGTTGCAACAGTGATCTTCAGCAGCACCACGTATGGTCAGACTGCCTCTTTTAGCGGTGATGCGAATTTAGGAGTGATCATGGTAGATCTATCAAACGGTGTTGCACAGGCTGTACTTCCTTCAAATGGCACTCTGGTTACGACAACGCCTTCAGGGCTGCCATGTCCGGTTGGAACATGGGTGTCGGATATGGGACCTTCTCCTTGCGCCATAGGTCAGGATATTACATCAAATGGATGGATTGTGCAGACACCCTCAGGACAATACACGGTGACCTTTACTGAAGGACCTGTGTTCACGAATGACGGAAATTGCGGTACGATGAGCCAGAGTAACATCCCTGCCACCTACTCCGGGGGAATAGTGCGCATTTCTCTCAACGGAGATCCCAATTGCACATCTAAAATCGATAACTTTAATATAACATTTAATTCGTCATGTACGGCGGGGACGATAACAGGATCGAGTGTCGGGTGTGAAAACTGCTGCGGGTGTACAGGTGACAACAGTTGCAGCGCACTGTACGGCGATTGTTCATGTTCTGCCGGGTCCACCTCCAGCGGGTGCTTATGCTCGGGCGCCGGATGCACAACTGAGGCGAGTTGCAGCGGATGCGGCTCTTTGACCTGTCTCAGCCCGGCATATTCAGCCGTGAAGCAATAAAGGGGAAAAAGAGCTGACCCCCCTCACACAATGTGGGCCGGATTTCGGAGGATGCGGCTCTATGACCTGCCCGGCAGTTACAGGTCTAACGGCGACGAAGCAATAAGCAGTAGGGCGGGGCGGAAGCCCCGCCACTTCATAAAATAAAACTTATAAAGAGGAGGGATAGATAATGAATAACAAGTTTAGCAAAGTCTATCATGGAATCATCATAGTAACAATTGCTCTTTTGCTCATAGCAGGATGTTCAGGCAAGAATGGTTCTAACGGAGCAACGGGTCCGCAAGGTACTGCAGGCACAAATGGTTCACAGGGTTCTCAGGGACCGCAGGGCGGTCAGGGCTTGACGGGCCCCACCATGCCGGTCATCCAAAGCCTCAGTATTCAGGGGGTACCGGCCATACCCGGCAATAGCGTTACAGCAACAGTAATAGCGCAGAGTGCGCAGGGGCTTGCCCTGACGTATACATGGACGGTATCAAACGGCTGGACGGTTGCTACGGGTGCCGGTACACCGAAAGCAGCGATCACTGCACCGACAGGCTACGGCATGACCGGCACGGCAACCGTAGAGGTATCGGACACGCAGGGGATGTATGCAATCGGCATGATCGTGCTCAGCACAAAAGACAGCAGTCTGCCGATAATCAATACGATGAGTGCTTCCCCCAATCCTGCTGACCCCGGCGGGGTAATGCAGGCGATCGTCAATGCCTATGATCCGGACGGCAATGTCCTTCACTTCGCATGGGCTGCCTCGGACGGGTGGACGATAACCGGGTATGGTGCAACGGCCACAGTCATAGCCCCGTCCACGTATAATACGGGAGGGTACATTACAGCAACGGTCAGTGACGATTACGGAGGCGCAGTAACCGGTACGATAGCGGTAGGAACAATAATCATCATTCCGCCCTCACCCCTGAATCTAACGGCTTCTTTGCCGGGCAGCAACCAGGTCTTGCTCAACTGGAATGCATCAAGCAGTGCAACCGGTTACAACGTCTATGAGGCAGCTACGGCCGGAGGACCGTATTCCGCCATAGGCACAACCACGACAACCGGGTATACCGTGACCGGCTTGATAAGCGGAACGACGTACTACTTTGCGGTAACTGCCATGAACAGCATAGGAGAGAGCGGGTATTCCAATGAGGTGCCTGCAATACCACAGGTGATCACCAGGACATTTCCTACTGGTACATGGCCATTTGGCATTGCTATAGATGCTGCAGGAGATGTCTGGATTGCCAATATTGGCAGTGCGAATGTAACCGAATTGAGTCCTACAGGAACCACGATAACAACCGTTTCGACAGGCACCAGTCCCGTGAGCGTAGCGATAGACAATGCGGGCAATGTCTGGGTTTCCAATCAGAGCTCTAATAACCTTACAGAGATAAGTCCTGCAGGTACGGTCATCACCACCGTTTCGGCAGGCAGCAATCCACGCGGCATAGCGATAGACGCGTCGGGTAATATATGGGCTGCAGATTGGATAGGTAATTCGGTCACGGAATTAGATTCTGCAGGTGCATTCATCACAAGTATTGCTGCAGGTACCAACCCCTATGGTATCGCGATAGACGCGTCGGGTAATGTCTGGGTTTCGGATCAAAACAGCAGTTCGATAACCGAAATAAGTCCTGCCGGTACTATCATAACAACCGTAACGGTAGGCTCCGGTCCCATGGGTATAGCGGTAGACCCTTCGGGCAATGTCTGGGTTGCCAGTTATGATAATAATGATGTGACCGAATTAGACTCTACCGGCTTTACCATAGGGACCTACGCGGTAGGCACCAATCCCATTGGTCTGGCGATAGACGGTTCAGGCAATATCTGGGTTATCAATGAGCACAGTAACAACGTGACCGAATTGAGTCCTACCGGAACTACCATAGGAACGTATGCAATTGAAGGCTCTTCGAATGGCGTCGGTCTCGCAATAGACGCTTCGGGTAATGTCTGGGTTACCGAGTATAGCAATAACAAAGTAATTGAAATAATCGGTATAACCAAAGGGCCCCAGTACTTCCCGTGCAGCGGTACCGGCTGCCCGGTATTTCAGGGCGGTGGGAACTTGTAAAAGCGCGCAGTTCCCGTATGTGACGCGACCGTATGTTCAGGCAGCGGCATTCGCCGCTGCCTGTTTTTAAGGGTGTGTCCGGCATGGACGGTACCCTGGCAGTGAAAGTCCTCGATGAGATTGACAGTAAGTATCTTCAGCCTAAGGTAAGTGTGTTTTTGGGCACAGAAGCGAAGCTCGGTTCGGAAGGGAAAGAAACGGAGTCAGCCTTGACAGGCTGTTGAAAAACTCGGATTACTGTCATTGCGAACGACGTGAAGCAATCTCATTGAGATTGGGGGACAGCGCCCGTTTGAATTGAGAACAATCCCTTGCCCCTTTTTATAGAGGATGATTCTATTGCTGCTCATAACCCGCTATTGGCGGGATGACGCAGGTAAGAGAAAACGAGTAAGAGACTGGATTCCGTATCAAGAACGGAATGACAAAGAAATCGAGGAATGGATTCCGGCTCCCGAGATCGGTTTTATGTTATCTGGAGAGTTGGAACGGGGCGAGTTGACCCGCGGCGAGACCGGATAATTTTCGAGTTCTTCTGAGGGGAGGAGGGGAAGGGAGGGACAATCTCCGTAATTTTAGAATTCTTGATTGGCAATTCGCTCGCATAATATGGGGAGTTGTCTCTCTATGGTAATATCTTTTATTATCAATTCCATTCCTCTACGCCAGATGCGTTTTCGGAATAGTGCGAGATTATGGTAAAGAATAGTCAGAAATCTCGCATTCAGGTGCTCTATAAAACAGGTAAGGTCAGAGCGTTCATTGGCAACTTAGATTATTTGGAGCTCCGCCCAAAGAGAATGTGCATTTACCTTCCCAGCAGATGTCTGCAATATTGGGACAATCTGATGAACTTGAACAGGCCGGGTTGCAATAACAACCACTACTGGTCCCACCACATACAACTTCACAGCAATGGCAAAGACGATCGGATTCGCAGAAGGCATTGCTGCTACCACTACAGCAGCTTGTCCCAAAGCTTGCGCAAGCCGAGTCGCTTGAGCAGGTACTGCCGCCGCCTCCACCACTGCAAGCGTTGTTACAATTAAATGTGGTATAGCTACCATGAGGATCAGCTACGCAGGAACTTCCGCTGCAAGAATATTTTTTGGTAACCGGATTGCATACCGTCTGTCCGTTCGATGATTGGCTGCATTGTGTTCCGGATGGGCAATAATAACCATTATTACAGTCTACGGTTCCCGCCGGTATACAGCCTGTAGAAGCACAGATATCACCCGAGGGGCAATATGTTCCGTCAGAACATTGTGTCCCTCCGTTAGCGACATTGCATATGACCTGACCGTTTGATTGATAACATGATGTTCCACCCGAGCAACTGCAGGTTGTTCCAGCCGGACAATAATAATCATAAGGCCCGCCACAGGCTACCGAGCCTGATGGTATGCAGGACATAGATATAGTGACAGCAATTATTTTGTCACAAGTGGTTCCACCTGCGCAATAATATCCATTGCCGCAGTCTACCGAGTCTGATGGTATACAGTAAGTCTGGCTGTTCGTGGATTGAGTGCATGTTGTGCCAGCCGAACAATTATACCCATTGTTGCAGTCTACTGAGCCTAATGGCATACAACCTGTAGAGGCACAAGCATAATCTGAGAGACATGACCCTGTATAAACATTGTCAGCCACAGCAAGTGCATAGGGGCTGCTGAGACCCGTAGAAGTCCCGGATCCCGCACTACTATTACAC
>JAMDCL010000031.1 GCA_023489065.1 Deltaproteobacteria bacterium
TTTGTCCTGTCCATATCTGACTATCAACCTTCATCCGCTCATAGAGCATAATTTAGCCCCTGTTTGACTCCCTTTAATTCGCTCACTTTTTGATCGTATTTTTGTCCAGTCCATAGGGCGCAGTCCATCATAACGCCCTTCCGTCCCTCTTATGTAAGAGGAATAACGCAGAAGCTTCAATTCCACACACCCCCGACCCAAGCCCCGCTTGGGTGCCCCTCCCCTCTTGATAGAGGGAAAATATCAGAAAGAATCGGGGTCAGGGCTACACTTTTGACATTGGAGAAGTTGAAATCATAACGCCCTTCCGTCCCTCTTATCTTAAGTGGGAGACCTGAGAAAACATAAGGAAAGGTGCCTGAGCTTGACATTTGACAAAGGACATCTTTTTTTCAAATCTCTCAACCGGTTCTGATACTCTTTTAGGAAGCTGATCGTCCATAGGAATCGTATACCACTTTATGATGGATTTTTCTATGAAAATGAAGGTGCAGGTTTCACAAGCTCGGGACGTCAAATGTAAAGAATAGATTCTTCGTTTCTCTCAGAATGACATGGAAATCATAACGCCCTTCCTGCTGCTGCGCGTTGACAAACAGAGAGCAATGAGATGGAATAAAAGCAAAGCGAAGGCGAGTTTCAATGCAAGAACTTTTTTGGGTGGAAATGGAGGATTTCAAATAAATAAAATGAAGACAAAAAATCTTATGTTATGGTTCAGCACTACATCTTTCATTCTGATCCTTTTTGGTCTTACCTATACTTTCTTTGGTCTTAAGATTTTGCCTGTCAGCAACGATGTTTTGCTGCAATGGGAAAGTGCTCTCTACGGCGCAATCATGACTGGCTGGGGAGTTACTTTGTTTTTGGTCGGGCGCATTGCCTTTCGTAAAAATGATGGTGAATTATTGAAGACAATTTTGTATGGACTTATCGTTTGGCTCGTTTTAGAAGCAGCCCTCTCAGTATATCTTCATGTGTGGTTCAATGTAGGAGTAGATATTGCAGTTGCAGTATTGTTTATCTATCCAATAGCAGCGACTATCAATTCCAAAGATAATAAAAAATAGGAAAGAATCGGGGTCAGGGCTACACTTTTGACATTGGAGAAGTTGAAATCATAACGCCCTTTTGTCCCTCTTATCTTAAGAGGGAGACCTAAGAAAATCAGATCTCAGTTCAGCTTGTTTTCTGGATTCCCGCTTCCGCGGGAATGACACGAGAGGCATAGGAGGCTGAACTTGTCATTGGGTATTTGGCAAATCGGAAAAAAAGGAAATCTTAACGCCCTTCCGTCCCTCTTATCTTAGGGGGAGACATAAAAAAACACGATCCAAGCCCTGCCTGGGTGCCCTCCTCTTTTTTACTATTGTTCTTCGCCCCTGATACGAATCACCGTTTCTTCAACAATCCATAAATGTTTACTGAGAGGTTCACTATCGATAAGAGAAATAATCCGCTGAAAAGCTTTAATAATATGTTGTTTTGACTGGTTTCCAACTCGCAAAACAATAATCCCAGCAAATTCCTTGGGCGGATAGGCCCTGATATCAGAAAAATCTATATCAAGGGTAACAAGTGCCCGATTTTCACTCCTACATAAATTTATAAGGACCGCATCTTCAGCACCTTGCAATCGCTGATCATTTACGGTTTTTGCATCGTGTCCGGCCTTTATAAGTAATTTTGCTATATCAACAGGTAGGTTTTCATCTATCTTGAAGTCCATCGTAACCTATGCAGTTAAGGAGACCAATCGCTCGCGGGAAAGTTCGGCTGCATATGCTATAGCTGCTTTAATATCATCTGAGGTCAATGAGGGATAGCTTTTGAAGATTTCGGGCTCGCTTGATCCTTCTGCTAAGTTGTCGAGTATAACAGACACCATTATGCGTGTACCTTTAATACAAGCTTTCCCGTGACAGACAAGCGGGTCTACAGTTATTCTTTCTTTCCAGTTCATTTTCTTTATTCCCTACACATAATATACACGATAAATCGTATTATAACAAGTCAAGGGATGCGAGATGTGATAGCCGAGTAATAATGTCAGTAGTATCTGCCGAGCAATAATGTCAGTAGAATATCCTGCAATTAATGCAGGAGGATGGGATGATACTGACAATGAAAGATAAACAAAGGGCGAATGTAATAGCAGCGGTTATGGATAATAAGCTGGAGGTAGAGGCAGCAGGCAGAATATTAAAGAGGTCTGTTCGGCAGATATTCCGTATGTTGCGACGCATGCGTAAAGAGGGAATCGAGGGACTTATTCACAAAAACAGGGGTATAAAAAGCCCTTTTAAAGTAAAGGAACGCGTACGCAGGACAATTATCACGCTGGCGACCGGCAAATACCATGATGTCAACGATACCCAGATGAAAGAGCTTCTATTAAGGGAAGAAGGTATCAGGATAGGCCGAGAGACCCTCAGAACGCTGTTACGGCGTGCTGGAATTGAAGCGAAACGAAGCAGGCGAAAGCCAAAGTACCGCAGACGCCGGGAACGGAAAGACAGTCTTGGGGTCATGCTTCAGATCGATGCATCTGCCCATGACTGGCTTGAGGGGCGCGGTCCCTGGATTACCCTTGTAGGGGCAAAAGATGATGCTACGGGGTACACGTGGTGTAAGTTTGTCCAAGCCGAGACCACGTGGTCGTATCTGGAGCTTATGCGAGAGGTCTTCGTATCCCATGGACTCCCCATGAGTCTGTATTCAGACAGACATTCTATTTTCCATCCCCTCAGACAGCCTACGATCATGGAACAGCTCAAGGGCATCCAGCCGCTTACCCAGTTCGGCCGTGCCATGGATGAGTTGGGTATCGGTATTATCAAAGCATGGTCTCCTCAGGCAAAGGGTCGCATAGAACGTTTATGGGGTGTACTCCAGGATCGTCTGGTCGTGGAATTGCGTCTTCAGAAGGCCAACAACCTGCAACAAGCCAATGATGTCCTTGAACGGTTTCTGGTAACCTATAACCAGCGGTTTACCTTCCCTGCTATCAAGCAAGGGTCGGCATTTCGGAAAGCACCCGCAACAGACACGCTGGATCGCATCCTTTGCCTGAAAGATACCAGGGTCGTCAGTGCTGACCATACCATATCCTTTGAAGGATTGATTCTCCAGATACCTCCCTCAACCAAGTTTCGTTCCATTGTGAAACAACAGGTAGAGGTCTTACAAGTACGGGATGGAAGTATACAAATCCTTTACAAAGGGCAGTTGGTTGCGCGGTTTAGTCCCGATGCTGTAGCGCGGTTAATAAAGACGACCTTAACTGAACATACTCACTTAAGAATGGCGGTTTAATCAATATGCTTACTGACATTTTCACTCGGCTGTTAACTGACATATTGACTCGGCTTTAACACAACTATTTTTATCGTGTCATAACCGGCTGTTCTCTTGTTTTATATGTATATTTCATTATATTATGATAAACCTTGTAAGAAAGAACGCCCGGGACGGACCGGTACTTTGGCTGATACCACTGACGCACGTATTCCGGCAGGGCTTTCTGAACGGGTAAAGAAAGGAGGCCTTATGGAAATGACGTATACAAACCTCGGAAGCACGGGATTAATCGTGTCGAGGCTTTGCTTCGGGACGATGACGTTTGGAAAGAGTCAATGGAAGCTCGGCGGCGTTGATCAAAAGCTTGCCGATGAGATGGTAAATACGGTTATCGATAACGGTATTAATTTTTTTGACACGGCGGATGTTTACAGTGCGGGACAATCGGAAGAAATACTCGGTAAAGCGCTCGGTGCAAAAAGACACAATGTCGTCATTGCGACAAAGGTACGGGGTCGGGTAGGTACCGGTCATAATGACGCGGGATTAAGCAGACGGCATATATTCGACGCAATCGATAAGAGTCTGAAAAGGCTTGGCACCGATTACATAGACCTGTACCAGGTACACGGCTGGGACGCATTCACCCCGCTTGAGGAAACCATGAATGCGCTGGGCGACATCGTCACGGCCGGGAAGGCCAGGTATATAGGCTTTTCGAACTATGCTGCATGGCAGGCAGCACTCAGTCTCGGCATATCCGAAAGGCTGTCCATAGCACGGTTTCAGACAGCACAGATGCACTACAGTTTGCTGTGCAGGGACATAGAGCACGAGATAGTGCCGCTGTGCCTGAATAAGGGAATCGGCATATTGCCATGGAGCCCGCTCTCGGGCGGATTTTTGAGCGGCAAGTATAAAAAGGACAGTGAGCCTGCTTCGGGAACGCGCATAGGAGACAGAGGTATGTGGTTCCCTCCTTTCGATAAAGAGCTGGGGTTCAAGGTGGTAGACGCACTGCACTCAATTGGATCGCAGATAAAGGCGACACCATCCCAAATATCTCTTGCATGGCTTCTCAAAAAGCCCGGAGTAACCTCGATCATCATCGGTGCGAGAAACATGGATCAACTGCAGGATAATCTGAAATCAATGAACGTCAAATTCGACGAACAGAGTTTTAACAAACTTGAAGAACTGACAGCTCCGAAGCCGTTGTATCCGGGTTGGATGATAAATTTCCAGGGACAGGACAGACTTCCGAAGTAGTAACCCGGAAAATGCAGGAGGGTAGTTAATCCGAAAAATGCGTTATCGTCAGGGGTATGAACGGATTGTTGTTTTGACTTTTTTTTGTACCGGGTCATATCTCAGAATGACGGACTTCCTTTCCCCGGATAACATCGTTACCTTGAGTCTTTTCACGCCAAACGCCTTGTTTTTGAACAAGAGGGTGTACTCTCCGGGCTGAATCATAAACTGCGTTACCGGTGTAATACCGGCAAACTTGTCAGAGACCCCGTCCTCTATATAAACGTTCGCCCATGGCACGGCATTTATTGACAGCACAGCCTGAGCTGTATGTTTGATACTGTGCGCTGTTTGTTCTGGATAAGAAAAGCCGCCGGAACCCGGGAACTTGATGATTTTTCCCTTTGAGGCATCCGGGCTTTGCTGCAAAACGATATTTTTCTTCAAAACGGCATTGTCCGGTTTATTCTCATGCGGTGTCCCTGGCATGGAAGAAGGTATCGCCTTGACTTTAGGGTCAGGAGCGCGCTGTTGTATCGAGAGCAATAATACACAACATCCCATGATAAGCGTTATGATAAGGGAGTATTTTATGATTTTTTTTACGGTCCTGTGCTTTTTTAAACCATGCCCCTGAGATTGCTTATCCAATAACAGGATATCCGAAGCAAGGTCCTGCTGACTACGCTCCGAGGACAGGGCATTCAGAAGGCCGGATACTGCAGCCCTGGAAGACACGACATCCGGATACAGGGCATGGAGGGCTTGCCGGAACGATTCCGGTGTTTGGAACCTATCGGAAGGAAGCGCCGACAATGCCTTTTCGACGATTGTTTCAAGTTCTAACGATATGGACGGATTTATTCCCGATGGCTTACCTTCGATCATAGAAGCCTGAACGTGTTTTAACAGGGTCATGTCTGTATCCCCGGCATACGCCTGCCGGTGCGTTAAAAGTTCAAAGAGTATCAGTGCAGCGGAATAAAGGTCGCTTCTGAAGTCAAGCGGCTCTCCCCGGGCCTGTTCCGGGGACATGTACCTAAGCTTCCCTTTTAACGTACCGGCGAGAGTCGTCGAGATAGAATCTCTTGTCTTTGCAATACCGAAATCCGTCAACTTCACGTCACCGTCGAAAGACAGCAATATGTTGTGCGGCGTTATGTCCCTGTGTACAATACCGGTACTGTTGCCGTCCATGTCTTTTATCGATGCAGTGTAATCCAGTGCCTTGAGGACCTCGGTTATGATATACACGGATATATCAATCCGCGGTTTTATCTTATTGCTTATAGCCAGATCGATGAATTCTGAAAGGTCTATTCCGTTGATGTATTCCGTTGCTATGTACGGGGTTTTGGCTATTTCTCCAAAATCGATGATCTGGACGATGTTCGGATGCACCAAACGTGCATTGAGCCTCGCTTCATCGATAAACATATCCAGAAATGATCGATCGGATGATATCTGTTTATGCATCAGTTTCAAAGCAACGGGCTTTTTGAAGCCATAGGGACCCGTCATAACAGCCATATACACGTCAGCCATACCACCGCTTGCTCTATGCCTTAGAAGCCTGTATTTGCCGATCCTCCGGTTATCCGGCGACAAACATGTCTCCCGCGGTAATAGCATAATATTCCGCTGTGCCGGCTTGTATCTCAACAACCTGAACAGCACCCCATACGGGCATGGACAACCTGAAAGGCTTGAGGCGTTTGACCGCAACAACCTTACCGGTACCGTCCAGGTAGAGCACATCGATGCTGAACCGCATAAACATGGTATGCACCCAGTTGCAGTCCTTTATCAGCAGGCCTTGATCGTGCTCTATACCGGGCTTGAACATCAGGCCCATGAATTGTTTATACAGAGTATCTGCAACCCTGAGGTTGAAACAGGGTTCACGGTTTGCAGACGATGAAGCGCTCTTTAATCTTCTTATAAACATCTGTGTCCTTTTGTGCCATATCCAGTGCTTGATTGTAAAGCCTGCACGCCTCCGGCATGTTTGCGCCTGAGATCATATATGCTGTTTTGTACAACCTTTCTGCCTTATTGTTCAAAGCAGAGAACCCGCGGGCCGCCTCAGCATTATCCGGATCGAATTTTAAAGACTCCCGAAAACAGACGTTTGCCCGATGATACCGGCCGTCTGCAAACGCCTGCTTGCCCAGCAGGCCGTAGGACAGGGAATAATATCTTTGTACTTTTTTTTCGTCCGCAGAGCCGCGAATGCCGAGCAGGGTGACGAATGCCTGTACCTTATCGAATGATTTTATTGCCCCTGCATAATCACGAGATTCGAATGCTTTTTTCCCGATACTGAAGTATTTTTTTATATTCGCCGCAATGGCAATCTTCTTTGCATCATTTTTGTTCTGCGCATCCATCCAAAAACGTACGGCTGCATCGAAATCACCTCTTCTATAAGCACTATACCCCGAATT
>JAMDCL010000096.1 GCA_023489065.1 Deltaproteobacteria bacterium
CCATAAACAAAGACCTGCTTCTTTAAAAGCTGATAAATGGGAAAAAAGTAAGTTTGAAGGTGTTGAACTTTACAATAAGGTGCTTGGTATTATAGGTTTTGGGAATATAGGCGGTATACTTGCCGACAGGGCGCTGGGATTAAAGATGCAGGTCTTTGTTTATGACCCGTTTATTTCCGAAGAAAAAGCTATCAATCTCGGCGTAAAAAAGGTTTCTCTTGAGGAAATTTATGCAAACGCCGATATCATCAGCGTACATACGCCAAAAACCAAAGAAACAGCCGGTATGATAAATAAAGCGGCAATCGAGAAAATGAAAAAGGGTGTCATGGTTGTGAACTGTGCCCGCGGAGGCATAATTAATGAGGCGGATCTTCTGGAAGCCTTGCAGTCCGGCAAGGTAGCTTCGGCTGCCCTTGATGTTTTTGAAGTTGAGCCTCCGGTCGGCAATCCATTGTTAAAACTGGACAATGTCATAGCAACCCCTCACCTCGGTGCTTCTACGCATGAGGCACAGGTCAACGTATCTGTTGATGTTGCAAAACAGTTTGTGGATTACTTTACAAGGGGGGCAATTAAGAATGCCGTGAACTTCCCTTCCATTAGCGGTGAAATGTATGCATTTCTCGAGCCCTATATAAGGCTTACGGAAAAACTCGGCAAGTTCCTCGGACAGCTCCATAAAGATCGTGTGGAAGAAATAACCATAGAATACGGCGGTGAAATAACGGATCTCAACACGCAACCGCTGACCCTTGCCTGTGTAAAAGGATTCTTACAGCACATATACGGAGACGATGTTAATTACATAAATGCAAGCGTTATCGCAAAAGAGAACGGTATAAACATCATTGAATCCAAAACAGGCCAGAGTATTGATTTTACCAACCTTATAACCGTTAAGGTCAAGGCAAAGGACGGTATGAGCAAGATATCCGGAGCTGTTTTTGGTAAAAAACACATACGGCTGACCATGATCGATAATTTTTATATAGAAGCTATTCCCGAAGGTCATATCCTTGTTTTACGAAATATAGACAAGCCCGGTGTCATTGGAAGGCTTGGGACATACCTCGGTACACATAGCATAAATATAGCAAGGATGGAACTTGGCAGAGAATCGGTTGGGAGCGAAGCCATTGCATTGTTAAATATTGACGATGAACCTTCAGACGAAGTGATGCAGGGACTGAGAAAGCTCGAAAATATTATCTCTGCAGAGAAGGTTAATCTTTAGATGACAGAGCGGCAGCTGATTAACAAGCCTGCGTTGAACCGTCATGAGATTCCATTTGGTGTAAAAGACTACCTGCCTCCGGATTCCTATAAAATTAAAGAGATCGAGGACATTGTTTTAGATACATTCAAACAGTGGGGATACAGCTATGTAATAACGCCATTGCTTGAGTATCTTCCCGTTTACAATAACGGAGACAGCGGTTTTGATGACGATGAGCTTGTGAAAGTGATAGAAAGAGAAACGGGGAAAACAATGGTCCTCAGAGCTGATTTTACCCCGCAACTGGCTCGGATAGCAAGTTCGAAGATACGCAGTAAGAAGGCTTTAAAGTTGTCGTACAGCGGCATCGTCGTGAAACACTATAAGGATAAAGGTAAAAAAGAGATCTATCAGGCCGGCATAGAGCTCATGAATTCAGCAGGGATAGAAGCCGATGCGGAAATAATCAAGATAGCAGTGCAAATCCTAAAAAAATTGGGCATCCACGACTTTGTGATTTCTTTAAGCCATGCCGGGTTCATCAATACCGTGCTTGCAAACCTTGCGCTCAAGGATAACACACGCACTATCATCGATTCCCTTATACAAAAGGATTATTCTTCAATTGACGATGTAAGAGGATTATCAAAAGAACAACGAAAAATTCTTAAATTGTTATTTGATCTCTATGGTAATCCCGACGATGTCTTAGTAAAGGCAAAAAACACCTTTAAAGACAGGAAATATGTTTTCTTTATAAATGAGTTGAGACGTATTACGAGAATTGTCGAAGAATTTGATGCAAACAATAAATTTATCCTTGATCTGCGCGAGATGCACAGTGTGGATTATCACACCGGCGCTGTTTTCCAAATATTTATACCTGGATATGGAGAAGAAATTGTAAACGGCGGAAGGTATGATGGGTTTTTAAAAAAATATGGTTACGATGTTCCTGCTACCGGGTTTGGTATTAATCTGTCGGCCCTGTTAAATAGAATACCGTAACAGGGAAATAATTTATGATAGTTAGATCTAAGGAGAACGAAAATGAATAATGTTGCCATAATAGGTGCCCAATGGGGAGATGAGGGAAAAGGCAAGATTGTAGACCTCTTAACCGATTCGGCAGATATAGTAGTCAGATTTCAAGGGGGAAGTAATGCAGGTCATACGCTTGTAGTAAACGGAGAGAAGTTTATTTTTAAACTTATTCCGTCGGGCATGCTCCATAAGAATAAAATTTGCCTTATTGGGCCCGGTGTTGTCATTGATCCCAAGGGTCTGCTTGATGAAATGGCGAACCTTGAAAAACATGGCTATCCAGTGGATACCCTTAAGATAAGCGGTACAACTCATGTTATCATGCCGTATCATAGAGAAATGGATGTACTGCTTGAACAAAAAAGAGGTGCCAAAAAGATAGGTACGACAGGCAGAGGCATAGGCCCTGCTTATGAATCAAAGATCGGCAGGAGAGGAATCCGCGTTTGGGACCTTATCAATCCGGAACAGTTCAAGCAAAAACTTATGGATATAGTGATTGACATAAACGATTATGTGAAATCTGTATTTAACCATAAAGGTTTCGATATTGATAAAATTTATGACGAATACAGTGTATATGGCGAAAAAATAAAGAAATATGTGGTAGAAGGTCCATTATTTCTCAACAATGAAATCAACAAAAATAAAAAGTTGTTATTCGAAGGCGCTCAGGGAACCATGCTTGATGTTGATCATGGAACGTATCCATTTGTTACAAGCTCCAATACAACAGCAGGCGGTATTTGCACAGGTTCCGGTGTAGCACCTACAAAGATCAACGAGATTATAGGTGTTTCAAAGGCATACACGACAAGAGTAGGTGAAGGCCCTTTCCCTACGGAATTATTTGATGAAACCGGAAACAAGATACGAAGTGTTGGAGCAGAATTCGGTTCGGTAACCGGCAGACCGAGAAGATGCGGATGGCTTGATCTTGTTGCCTTAAAATACTCGGTCATGATCAACGGCTTAACAGGCATTGCCATAACAAAAGCGGATGTCTTGGATGGTATAGGTAAGATTAAGCTTGCAACATCCTATACGCTTGACGGTAAAAAGATTGATTATGTGCCATCAAACCTGCCCGAGTTTGAACGATGCAAGCCGAATTTTGAAGAGATCGAAGGCTGGAAAACACTGACTGGAGTAAAAGACACTCAAGCACTTCCCAAGGAAATGAAAAATTACATAAAATACATAGAATCTTATACAGGGGTAAAGGTTTATATTCTGTCTATTGGTGCTGATAGGGAACAGACGATAGTCTTCAAAAATCCTTTTAAAGGTTAACCCCAAAAATGCAGACACTCTATGTCTGAGTTAAGATTTAATTTTGTAACAGGGGATTGGGTTATTATAGCGCCGGAACGCGCGAAACGGCCGGAAGAATTCAAATCAACGAAAAAACAGGAAAGCGTGCCCGATTATGTAGCAACCTGTCCACTCTGTGCAGGAAATGAGGATCAAACACCGCCTGAAACATTCCGCATCAAGAACGATGGCAAATGGATAGTCAGGGCCGTTCCCAACAAATTCGCTGCCGTCAATCACGAAGAGAGCATAGTCCGGCAGAGTACGGGATCCAAAAAATTTATGACTGGCGCAGGCTTGCATGAAGTCATCATCGACACCCCGCTGCACAATGTATCTATAGCGAACCTTCCTGTCTCAAATGTCGAGGCCATCCTGGCGGCATACAAAAGAAGGTTCCTGGATTTTTATCAGAAACCTTACATAGAACATGTGATCATATTTAAAAACCATGGCTTACGCGCCGGCACATCGCTCCAGCACCCGCATTCACAGATCGTGGGAACGCCGGTTATACCCGGACGACTCATGCACAGAATAGAAGCGGCACTCAAATACCGCGATGACTTTGGAGAATGTATGTATTGCCTGATTATTAAGGAAGAACTGAACGATGGTGTCAGGATACTATCTCAGAACGATTCTTTTGTTGCCTTTATACCATACTCAGCATTATCCCCGTTCCATATTTGGATATTCCCTAAAAGGCACAGTGGATGTTTCGGAAGCATTACCGATTCGGAACTGCATGACCTTGCCGGTATATTGAAAGAAATCCTGCAGAGATTAAATATTGGTTTAGGAAATCCTGATTTCAATTATGTAATACATTCACTTTCGCCCCAGGAATGTTCTGTCCGTTATTTTCATTGGTATGTGTCTATTGTTACGAGGATTACGAGGACAGCAGGTTTTGAAATCGGTACCGGCATGTACATCAATCCTTCAGTTCCGGACAGCAGTGCAAAGTTTCTCAGGGACGTTACAATCTGACCCGCCAAAATTCTTTTGACATATTAAGAGCATATGCCTACAATAGGTTTTGGAGGTAAGACGATGCCAAGACCAGTCTGTCGCAGGAGAATAGGTTTTATGCCCGGTACAAGGTATTTCAAACCAATGGGCATACCCATGAATATGCTCGAAGAGATCATTTTGAATTTAGATGAGCTCGAAGCCGTACGTCTGGCTGATTATGAAGGACTCTACCAGGAACAAGCAGCAGAAAAAATGCAGATATCCAGGCCTACCTTTGGAAGGATCATTGAATCCGCACACAAAAAAATTGCAGATGCATTGGTAAACGGCAGGGCATTAAGAATCCAGGGTGGTACTATTGAGGTGCATGGATTCGGAGGACCCCGTCATGGCATGGGTGCGGCAGGATTTTGTGTTTGTCCGAAATGTAAAGAGAAGGTACCGCATAGGCCCGGTATGCCGTGTAAAGAGGAACGATGTCCAAAATGCGGAACAAGAATGATGAGGGAAGGCGCATCCTGCCATGAGAAATTATCGGATAAGAAAAGTATATAAATTACTGAAAGTGACTTTGCAAATACTTACTTATTTTTCAAACAGCTTCTTATACTGGCCGTATCCTTCCTTATCGAGATCTTCTTTTGGAATAAATCTTAAGGAAGCCGAGTTTATACAATAGCGCAATCCCGTTGGTTTTGGTCCATCGTCAAATACATGCCCAAGATGTGAGCCTGCCTTGCTCTTTACCTCTGTCCTTACCATAAAGTGGCTCGTATCTTTCTTCTCGACAATAGTATCAGGTGCAATCGGTTTTGTGAAGCTTGGCCAGCCTGAGTTAGAGTCAAACTTGTCGTTCGAACTGAATAACGGCACTCCTGATACAATGTCCACGTATATACCTTCTCTGTGGTTGTTCCAGTATGCATTATCAAAAGGTCTTTCGGTGCCGCATTCCTGGGTCACCTCGTATTGAAGAGGAGTGAGTCTTTTTTTTAAATCCTCAGTCGATGGTTTCTCATCTCCCCATTGCTTTTCAAGATACGCATCACGGCCGGAACCAATTCTATACAGCTTATAGCGTACCGGGTCTTTCTTGTAATAATCTTGATGGTAGTTCTCCGCTGGATAGAACTGAGTAAACTTGATAATCTCCGTTGCGATAGGTTTATCAAAATGCCATTTCATGGCAATCTCATCCTTCGATTTTTCTGCAATCAGTCTCTCTTCATCCGTCTGATAAAAAATTGCTGTTTTGTACTGCGGTCCCCTGTCAACAAACTGCCCTCCGCTGTCTGTAGGATCGATCTGTCTCCAATAAACATCGAGAATTTGTTGGTAGGTAATCTTCGATGGATCATAGGTCACCTGTATTGCCTCGTAATGACCTGTTGTACCAGTAGAAACCTCTTCGTACGTAGGGTTCTTTTTGTCTCCCCCTGTATATCCCGACACAACCTTTACCACTCCATTGATATGTTCAAAAGGGGAAACCATACACCAAAAACAGCCGCCTGCAAATGTAGCGGTTTTGAGGGCCTTACCGGAGGTTGTTCCGCTGTTCTTGACGTCCTTGGTCTTAGCCAAATTCAGAAAGGTCATTCCAATTGCAAGGAACGAACCAAGCATAGTAGCGAATAATAATTTACTCATAGACTAATATATGTACATTGTAATGATTATAATCAAGGCGGACACAATTCTTGCGACAGGAAGTTCTGTACCGATGCGTTGTACTGTTCCGAATATTTTCCTTGCATTGATATAAAATGCTATGGTATAGACTGAATGAATATTCATTCAAAGGAGAAGAAAAATGAGTAAAGAAGCTGTAACAAAACCTATTGGTGGTGGTTTTTTGCTTGAACCGACAACAGCAAAGGACATCTTCGTTCCGGAAGAGTTCACAGAAGAGCAATTAAGTTTTGCAGATACCGCGGATGATTTTATGGAAAAGGACGTGCTTCCCCTTCAGGATGCATTGGAGGAACACGACAAAAAGATAGAATTAAATACGAAACTGATGAAAAAAGCCGGAGAGCTCGGCCTTCTCATGATCGAGATCCCCGAGGAATTCGGTGGACTTGGAATGAATCTGTCCACAGCGTTGAGGGTATCCGAGGCGATAGCAAAATCCGGGGCTTTTGCCGGATCGATACTTGCTCACAATGGCATAGGTACATTACCGATCGTTTATTTCGGGAATGAAGAGCAGAAAAAGAAATATCTTCCAAAACTGGCAAGCGGAGAAATGATAGCCGCCTATGGTCTTACTGAGACAGGATATGGGTCGGACGCACTCAGTGCCAAGACCAAGGCTGTTTTAAGCAAAGACGGAAAGTATTATGTACTCAACGGTGAAAAACAATTTATAACAAATGCAGGTTTTGCGGACGTCTTTATCGTCTATGCAAAGATCGACGGCGGCTATCATTTC
>JAMDCL010000073.1 GCA_023489065.1 Deltaproteobacteria bacterium
ACCGGGATACCCGTCATCTCCTCGATGATATACTTGCCGGTCAGGCCCGCATGGTAGGATGTACCGCATGCCACAAAATTTATCCGTTTCAGCGTATGCATGATTTTTCCGTCAATACCGGCCTCTTTGAGGTCTATCTCTTTTTTATCGAACAGCAGCCGGTCCCGCATGGTGTCCGTTATTGCCTGCGGCTGTTCGAAAATTTCTTTTTGCATAAAATGCTTGTATCCGCCTTTTTCCGCCATCGCCGGGCTGATATCGAACTGTTTTGGATTCACGGGCAGCGGGCTGCCGGTGAAATCAAAAAGCTTTACATCCTCAGCGGTGATAACGGCAATGGTCCCGTCGTTCATAAACAGCATTTTGTTGGTGTACGGCAGGATTGCAGGCATGTCCGAGGCGAATATATTCTCGCTGTTGCCAAACCCCAGCACCAGGGGGCTTGCCTCCCGTACGGCTATGAGCTTGTCCGGGTTCTTTGCGTACAGCACACCGAGGGCGAAGGAGCCCCTCAATTGGTTAACCGAAGCAAGGACCGCTTGTTCGAACAGCTCACCGGACTTGATATGGTCTTCTATAAGATGTGCTATGATCTCGGTATCGGTTTCCGACTTGAAGTGGTGCCCCCGGTCCTTCAGCATTGCTCTGAGTTCCGTATAGTTTTCTATAATGCCGTTATGGATGACAACAACGTCTCCTGCCCTGTGGGGGTGGGCATTTTCATCTGAGGGTTTACCGTGTGTTGCCCAGCGCGTATGACCGAGACCTATTGTCCCGTTTATCGTTTCATGCCCGACGACCTCGATAAGATCTTTTATCTTCCCTTTTTTTCTCCGTACGATAAGCCCGTCATCCGTCAGGATAGCGACACCGGAAGAATCGTATCCCCGGTACTCCAGCCTTTTCAGGCCGTCGAGGATAATGGGAAGTGCATGCCTCTTGCCTATGTACCCGACGATGCCGCACATTATCTGCCGCCGAGCTTGCTTTTTCTCTTCATCGCATACCCCTCAATTGTTCTCTGCTCGGAACGCTCGATGCCGAGAGCGCCCGGGGGTACGTCCTTGGTAATGGCAGATGCGGCCCCGATTATGGCCCCCCTGCCGACGCGGACCGGAGCAACAAGGGCTGTATCGCTTCCGATAAATGCCTCGTCCTCAATCACGGTTGGGTTTTTCTTGAACCCGTCATAGTTGCAGGTAATCGTACCGGCGCCAACATTCACCCTGCTGCCTATGGTCGCATCGCCGATATACGAGAGATGGTTTACCTTCGAACCCTTGCCGATGGAGGATTTTTTGACTTCGACAAAGTTGCCGATGCGGACATTTTCATCGAGGACCGTCTCGGGCCGCAACCGGGCAAAGGGGCCTATTATCGCATCCTTGCCCACGATACTCTGCTCTATGACACTGTACGGCTTAATTTCTACCCCGTCGTTTATTTTGGAATCTTTTATAATCGTTCCGTTCCAGATAATGCACCGTTTCCCTATTTTTGTCCCGTTCATGAGAAAACTGTTCGGATACACGATGCTGTCCTTACCGATGACGACATCCTGTTCGATGTAAGTGGTGCCGGGATCGAAGATCGTAACACCGCTTGCCATAAGCCTGTTCAACTTGCGCTGATTGAGTATGCTCTCGGAGTGCGCCAGTGCCTTCCTGTTGTTGACGCCAAGCACCTGATCCGCATCGTCGGTATGGTAGTTCATTACCTTTTTTTTCATGGACTGCAGGATGCTGATGATATCGGTGAGATAGTATTCCCCGGTAACCTCGGAGGGCTTGACACGCTCCAGCGCCTTCAGGAGCAGCTTGCAGGAAGCCAGGTAAATACCCGCGTTTATCTCTTTCACTTTTTTCACCTTATCGTCTGCGTCATTTTCTTCTACGATCTTGAATTTGCCCGCCTTTTTGATGACCCTCCCGTACCCCTCCGGATTGTCCAGCGTGGAGGTTATAAACCCGAGAGATGCCTTGGATGCCTTGTAGTGTTCATAAAAATCCTTGATAAGCACATGTTTTATCAACGGCACATCGCCATTCAGAATCAGAACATCACCCTCGAGTTCAGAGAGTTCCTGAGATGCGGAACGAACCGCATCCGCGGTACCAAGCTGTTTGTCCTGGTGGACAAATATGGCGTCTTCATACCTCTTTGCAACATAGTCCATAATGATTTCTTTACCGATGCCAACGACAACGATGACCTTGTCGGAAGGCAGATCTATCGCCCTCCTCAGAATGTACTCGATCATCGGCAGTCCGCCGATGGGATGAAAAACTTTCGGAATATCGGATTTCATACGCTTGCCTTCGCCCGCCGCAAGGATAATGGTATAAAGCTTTGTATCCATGGATATCCTCCCCTGTTATTTGATTAAGAATTTCAATATTGCCTTTTGCATGTGGAGTCTGTTCTCCGCCTGATCAAACACGACCGATTGCCTGCCGTCCAGTACTTCGGATGTTATCTCTTCTCCCCGGTGAGCGGGAAGGCAGTGCATAACGATTGCATCGCGGCCGGCGTGCTGCAGCAATGTGCCGTTAATCTGGAATCCCTCAAATGCCTTCAGCTTTTCCATTCTTACATTCTCCTGCCCCATGCTGACCCATACGTCGGTATAAACAACGTCCGCATTCCTGACCGCATCAACCGGAGTATTGCACAGCGTTATAGATTCCGGGCTCATTGCCATTGCCTTTTTCAACACCGCCTGCGGCGGCTTATGCGATTCCGGTGTTGCAATGTTCAGCTTGATGCCGAGTACGCCTGCAGCCTCAAGCCATGAGTTTAAAACATTGTTGCCGTCGCCGATATAGGCGTAGGTCAGTTTCTTATAATCACCCTTTTTTTCATACACGGTGAGAAGGTCACTGAGTATCTGGCATGGATGGGAAAGATCAGAAAGCCCGTTGATGACAGGCACGGATGCCGCATCAGCAAGCTGGATGACATTGTCATGGGCAAAGGTGCGCAGCATGATAGCGTCGACATACCGCGACATAGTGCGTGCCGTGTCCCGGATGGTTTCACCCCGCGAGAGCTGCAGGTCGTTGGAATTGAGGAACAGGGCAGTTCCGCCGAGCTGGTACATGCCCACTTCAAACGAGATCCTTGTCCTTGTCGAAGATTTTTCGAAGATCATGGCAAGGGTCTTTCCCTTTAATGGCGGCGAGCGTTTCTTTTCCTTTTTCAGTTTAACCGCTTCTTTTATCAGTCCGTCAATCTCTGCCTTTCTTAGGTCAAATATACTGATCAAATCTCGTTTCGACATACCATCCTCTTCTCTTTATTTTATCCCGTTGAAAAGTTGAGCCCTGCAGGCACAAACTATTTTGATAAATAAAACGCCTTATCAAAAGGGCATTATTTATCACCGCATCCTTTCTAACGGGATTTATCCGGATCACAGTATCATGCCTGACTGATTTTATCAAATGGACACGGAAAGTGCTTCTGAAAAATAAATGAGGAAACCCGCAAAATGCGTTTAAAAAATAAGGAAGTTTATGCAATGAGTGATGGGGTACCCACCCGGCTGGGAAGGGTGCGGATGAGGTCTCATGAAGACGTCCATAGACCTCACCTTAATCCTCTCCTAAGAGGAGAGGAAAAGAAAAGAAGAAAATTCAGCCCCCCAAGAATGATTTTCCCTGTCAAGGGGGAATGAGGGGGGTGGATCACGGGAATAAGTAAATTTCCTTATTGCATTTTTCGGGTAACTGTAATGAGCGATGGGATGAAAGAATCGCGGAATTGAGTGAAAAAGGCTGTCGCTATTGCAGAGCCGAAGCAACAGCCTTTTCGAACAGTTCCAGGCCCTTTTTCAGCTCCTGCCGGGTAATGATAAGCGGCGGCAGAAACCTGACGATAGTTCCGTTGGTCACATTGACGATAAGACCCGATTTCAGGCATGCATCAAAAACCTTTGCCGCATGGTCGGGATTATAAAACTCCGTGCCCAGGGCAAGCCCCATTCCCCGGATGTCTTTTATGGTATCCGGATATTTTTTCTTTATCTCCCGCAGTTGTTTTAATGCGGCGGCGCCGAGGTCTTTGGCATTGCCGGACAGCCTGTGCTTCATTATATAATTTATCGAAGCAATCCCGGCCGCTGCGGCAAGGGGCGAACCCCCGAACGTTGTGCCGTGGGTACCATAATCGAAATATTTGGATACCGCTTTTGTTGCGAGCATTGCCCCCATGGGTACGCCCCCTGCAATGGATTTCGCAATGGTGACCATGTCCGGCTTTATTCCATAATTTTCGTAAGCGAACAGCCTGCCCGTCCTTCCAAGTCCCACCTGCACCTCATCCATAATCAAAAGGATGTCCTTTTTCTTTGTCTGCTCCCGGACAAAACCCATATACTCCTTTGTTGCGGGATAAATGCCGCCTTCACCCTGAACGGGCTCAAGGATCACCGCGCACACGTCATCCCCCAGTGCTGCATGCATGTCGTCGATATCATTAAAGCCCACGTACCTGAAGCCCGGCACCATGGGCTCAAACCCAATCTGATATTTCTTTTGTCCCGTCGCGGAGAGTGTGCCGTACGTCCTGCCATGAAAAGAGTTGTTCGCACTGATCACGACATACCTGCCCCGGCCGTACTTTTTGTATGAATAGAGCCGCGAAAGCTTGAGTGCGCCCTCGTTTGCCTCTGCACCGCTGTTGCAGAAAAATACTTGATCCGCAAAAGAATTTTTTGTAATCAACCGGGCGAGTTCCGCCTGGGGAGCAGTGTAAAAATCATTTGTTACCAGGATAAGCTTTTTTGCCTGTGCCGAGATTGCCTTTATGACATCGGGGTTGGAGTAACCGATGTTTGCGGCCCCCCGCGCACCGAGAAAGTCCATGTACCGTTTCCCGCTGTCGTCCCACAGGTATATCCCTTTGCCTCTCGTTATGACAAGGGGTATCCTCTTGTAGGTGTGCATAATAAAATCATCAGCCATTTTTATGATATCGTCTTTTCTCATTACCCCTATCCTCTTTTATTTTTAATCTTAAATTATGAATATTTAATTTTTAATTTCTTCATATTCCCGAATATTGAATATTTAATTTTGAGTTTTGAATTTCTATTCGTTACGTTATCTCGGTCCCTACACCCTCGGGCGTGAATATCTCCAATAGTACGGCGATCCTTCCATCAATGATATGGCATTTTTTTACGCCATGCTTGAGTGCGTCCACGGCAAACCTCACCTTGGGGATCATACCGCCCTTTATTACGCCGGAGCTTATGAGCCCTTCAACATCCTGCGATTTAATATCCGGCAGCAATTTGCCGCTCTTATCGAGAACACCGTCGACATCCGTGAGCATAATGAGTTTTTCGGCTTTCAGGGAAGAGGCGATCTTTGCAGCGGCAACATCCGCATTTACATTGAACGCACGGCCGTCATCGCCGACAGCGACCGGAGCTATGACCGGTATAAAGTGGTTCAGCTCCAGTGTCCGTATGATCTTCGTATCGGCGCTCACGATATCCCCCGTCCTTCCCATGTCGAGTATATCACCGCTCTCCCTGCTCTTCATCTCTACCATTTTGGCTATCAAAAGTTTGCCGTCTTTTCCGCTGATACCGACGGCCTTGCCGCCGAGGTGATTGATAAGGCCGACGATCTCCTTGTTGATCTTTCCGACGAGGACCATCTCGACGACATCCATGGTCTTCTCGTCCGTTACGCGCAGTCCGTCAATGAACTTGCTTTCCTTGCCCAGTTGTTTGAGCAGGTCGTCTATCTGAGGGCCTCCGCCGTGCACGACCACGGGCTTGAGACCGATGTACCACATCAGGATAATGTCGCGGGCGAAATTGTTTTTCAACTGTTCGTCGAGCATTGCATGGCCGCCGAATTTGAACACGAACGTCTTTCCGTAAAAGCTTTTTATGTACGGCAATGCCTCTATGAGAACAGACGCCTTTTGAATATTGTTTTCCATTTTTAAAGGATATACTTGCTCAGGTCCTCGTTCTTCAAAATCGGATTGAGCTTTTCTCCGACGTACTTTTCATCGATGACAAACTTGCTGTCTTTGTATTTCGATGTGTCGAAGGATATGTCTTCCAGCAGCCTTTCCATGACCGTGTGCAGCCTTCTTGCCCCGATGTTTTCAAGCCGGTCGTTGCTGATACTCGCAATCTCCGCAATCTTTTCAATGGCATCTTTTGTATAAACGAGTTCTACGTTTTCCGTTTTCATCATCTCTATGTACTGCTTTGTCAGGGCATTGTCCGGTTCTGTCAGTATCCTGATGAAGTCGTCTTTTGTCAAAGGTTCGAGTTCTACCCGGATCGGAAACCTTCCCTGCAATTCCGGGATAAGGTCCGACGGTTTGCTGACGTGGAAGGCACCCGCAGCTATAAACAGCATGTGGTCCGTCCTTACCATTCCGTACTTTGTCATCACGGTTGTCCCTTCTATGAGCGGCAGAAGGTCTCTCTGGACACCCTCTCGCGACACATCGGGCCCGTAACCCGATTCTTTGCTTGCTATCTTGTCTATCTCGTCTACAAATACGATCCCGGATTCCTCTACCTTTTTAATGGCTGTCCGGACGACCTTGTCCATATCCACCAGCTTCTCAAGCTCCTGCTGGATGATGAGCTCCCGTGCCTCCATGATCTTTATCTTTTTCTTCTTTGTTTTCTTCGGCAGCATCGTTTCGAACATCTCCCGCAGGTTGAACTCCATCTCATCGCTGCCCATGCCGGAGAAGACCTCTATGACCGGCATCGGCATGTACTGGATGTCCATCTCTACATAACGGTTGTCGAACTTGCCGTCCCTGAGCATCGTCCTGAACTTTTCCCGTGTGCTCTTGGCGTCTTCGACGATCTCGAGCATTTTCTGCTCTGTTTCCGGGGGCTTGTCGGTCAGAAAGATGCAAAA
>JAMDCL010000003.1:0-3524 GCA_023489065.1 Deltaproteobacteria bacterium
GGACGGACGCGCAGAAGAAAAAATATCTGCCCTCCGTGCTGAGCGGCAACAAAATAGGCGCACTTGCGATTACGGAGCCGCATGCCGGTTCCGACGTCATGGGTATAAAGACGTCCGCACGCAAAAAAGACAAGACATGGATTATCAACGGCTCCAAGACCTTTATAACGAACGGTCCGGTTGCGGACTATTATGTTGTCGTCGCTTATACGGATAAAGAAAAGAAACGGGACGGCGTAAGCCTTTTTCTTGTCGATAACGGTACAAAGGGCTTTTCAAGGGGCAAGCCTTTGGAGAAGCTCGGCGTTCGTGGATCACCCACTTCAGAGTTGTTTTTCGATGATTGCGAGATACCCGAAGAAAACCTCCTCGGTGAACTCAACAACGGGTTTTATCAGCTTGCGCGGACACTGACACACGGCAGGATTGGTATGGCTGTTTACAGCCTCGGTATTGCCCAGGCGTGTCTTGAAGAATCCATGAACTATGCGCAGGAGAGGACTGCTTTCGGCAGGAAGCTCGCATATTTCCAGGACATACACTTCAAGATTGCGGATATGAAGATGTATATAGATGTAGCCCGGGAACTCATATACAAGGCAGCTTGGATGCTGGAACAGGACGACCCGCAGTCGATACTCTTCGCATCCATAGCAAAACTTTTTACATCCGAACATGCGACGAGGATCGCAAGCGATGCTGTGCAGATCTTCGGAGGCTATGGCTTTATGAAAGGGTATAAGGTCGAAAGACTTTACCGTGATGCAAAGCTCGGAGAGATCGGCGAAGGTACGTCGGAGATCCAGAGGGCTATCATAACGAAATTTGTAGAAGACCTGTACTGACCTTGATTGTCAGGCGGTGAACGCCATTGCAGGCTGTAACACCTGTTGCTCCGTGACGAAACCCTTTTCAAGCATGGATATGAACTTCTTTACGAACAGGTGGTTCAGTGCATGTCCGCTCTTGTAACTCGTGATGTGTCCTTTGAGAGGGGTCCCTATCGTATAAAGGTCGCCGAGGAGATCCAGTATTTTGTGACGGATGAACTCATCCGGATATCTCAGGCCGTCCGGATTCATGATGTCATTTTCGTCCAGTACTATGGTGTTTTCAAGCGAAGAGCCCTTGGCAAGTCCCAGAGACTGCATAGTGTTATAATCTTTCAAGAAGCCAAATGTCCTTGCCCTCGATATCTCGGAATAAAAATGTTCGGGCGTGTTATGATAGGTATAGTGCTGTTTCAGTATCTTCGGATGGGCAAAATCTATGATACCGTCTATTGTGAGCGTTGCAGCGGGGCTGTATTTTATGTAGCCGTCGTTATGCTCAACCGTAAATTCTGATTCTATGGTAAAAGAGTCTTTTTTTGCGGGTAAGGTAAATACCCCTGCATCGAGCATAGCCTCGGCAAAGAGAGATGCACTTCCGTCCCCGCCCGGGACTTCATCGCCCTCTACTTCAATGATTGCACTGTCTATGCCAAAACCATGGAGAGCGCTTAAGAGATGTTCTACCGTGAAGATCGTGAACTGATCGTCTCCGATGCTTGTAGCAAACATGGTACTTTTGACCTTATCGAGGGCAAGCTGTACATATCTTACTCTGTTACCCACTTTTTTGGCAAACAGAATACGATCGTTCTCTGACGCCGGATGAATGGTTATTCTTGAAAATTCACCGGTATGCAGGCCATAACCCTCACAGACTATCTTCCTCTTTACCGTTTTTTTAAACATCACAAAAATAATATAAGCAAGGTTCATACCACATGCAAAACTATTATATTTCAGTGCATTAACGGTTTTTGGGTTATGAGAGATGTGATAGTAACATCACGAGGAGAGAATATTATGCTACATGTATATGCAGCGGTGCACCACCGACAACGTGAAGGTGGATATGATAAATACTCTGGCCTCCCCATTGTTTTACGTTAAACACCGCTTTAAAACCTTTCCCGGAAATACCCGTCTTATCCGCCATCTGTTTTGCGACAAGCATCATTTTTCCCATTAAAGATTGATCCTGATCCGTTATATCGGCAAGTGTCGGTATATGCTTTTTTGGTATGATCAAAAGATGTACCGGCGCAACGGGATGGAGATCGTTTACGACTATCACATCGTCATCTTCATAGAGAAACTGAGACGGTATCTTCCTGTTTGCAACCTGACAGAATATGCAATCTTCCATGGCTTCCTCCTGACAAGCATCTGGTATCAAACCATTTATTGAAAGGCAAGGTATTTTGACCTGAAATAAATCCAAAAATTCCCTCTCCCCCTTGGAGGCTGTCCGACAATTCAAAAAATCCCTCGCCCCTTGCGGGAGAGGGTAAGGGTGAGGGGGAAACAGCTCGCAGCTTGCTGTGAGCTGTACCATTCCTACTGCTGTACAAACGGTACGGCTTTAATATCCTTCTTGAGACCGGCACCCATGGTAAGGATGATCTTAAATGCCTCTTCTATGGATATATTAAGCTCATAGAGACTGGATTTTTTCACAAAGAGGAAGAATCCCGATGTCGGGTTCGGCACTGTCGGTATGAAGACGGTCAGATTCTCCGGTTCTTCCATATTAGAGATCTCTGCCTTGCCAACGACAAACCCTATGGCATAACTGCCCGCTCTTGGGAATTCTACCAGCACGACATGGTTGAACTGCTTTCTGTTCTCTGTAAATGCGTCGGTGATCTGTTTTGCCCCGTTATAGATACCTTTGATAAACGGGGTTTTGGAAAAGATATCCTCCATGAAACTCAGCAGTTTTTGTCCTATGTAATTATAGGTCATCAGTCCTATGATAAAAATTAATATAAGGGCAATGATAAGGCTTATGCCGCGCACATGGATATAGGTTTGAGGGTTTATTATACTCGGCAGCATACCAAGCAGGCTGTCAGACCATGATATGAGGATCCTGATTATGAAGATCGTTATAATAACCGGTATGAGTACGGCTACCCCTGCAAGAAAAATATTTCTTATTTTGACGCTTAACTTGTTTTTTATTTTATGTATCTGTGGAATCGAGTTATTCAATAAAGATGTCCTCTTGCGTCGATCCCTTTTCGTTTTCCACATACGAGATCAGGTAATTTTTACTTTGCTCGTCGAGTTCTATGAACTTTACACCCATCCCTGGCAGGGCGTCCTGAGTCGGTTCGGTCCCCGGTTTGTATTCATGCGACCATATTACCTCGCCCTTGGCTTCGATAAGCTTGATTGCACCAGGAAGCCTGAACCGTATGTCGAGCATTGTCCCTTTTTTCAGGGGTGATCCCGTCTGGATGAGGAACCCTCCGATACTCATATCCGTTGTGTAGTCAATCTTGAAATTATCGGTGCCCTCGATCGAGAGGAGAACGGGTATGCAGATCAGCCTCCTCTGTTGTTTCCGTATCTGGTGGAGCAAATTTAAATCATCGTTCATAGCGGTGTAACTTCTATAAGCAGGCTCCTCGTCCTTGGCCCGTCAAATTCACAAAAGAAAACAGACTGCCATGTGCCGAGCACAAGCCT
>JAMDCL010000003.1:3534-6858 GCA_023489065.1 Deltaproteobacteria bacterium
ACAAACAATGACAGGGTAACGCCTATCATGCTTGATTTAATGTGTGCATCCGCATTGCCCTCTTTGTGATTATAGTCCCGGTTTACAGGTGCAATTTTGTCGAGTGTTTCAAGGATGTCCTGTTTTACGGCGGGGTCCGCGTTCTCATTGATCGTAATACCGCTTGTCGTGTGCGGTACGAACAAATAACAAATACCCCTCACGATGCCCAGCTTCTTGAGCAGTGCGTTCACATCGGTCGTAATATCTATGAGCTCAATCCTCTTTTTCGTAACGACGGATATATGTTTCATGGTTCCAATTCTCTAAAAATAAAGCCCCTGTAAGACAGGGGCTTACTTGTATAGTCTGCAATCTTTGTATGCGGCATATTACGGTTGAACATTAACAATGCTGACAGAACCGGTAATGGCTTCCCCATAGCTCTGGCCAATGGCCGTGTGCGATGTAGCATCGCTTGCCTGTACTTCATATGCACCGGGGGGTACATTAAATGCTAAATAGTCGCCAACACTTGAGGTTGCTGTTAAAGTAGGATCCGGTAAACCTAATGATGGAGCACCATAGAAAACACCTGTAGTAACAGTAGCACTCGTGGCAATATTGGTTAATGACACTACGGCATTTGAGAGCGGATTACCGCTGGCATCACTAATAGTACCGACGATAGCCCCTTTTGTTGGATCTTGAGAGGTACCAGCGCTACCACTTGCCATAGATACTATAGTCGGAGACATAATTTCCACAGGTAATAATGTGTTTGCATCAGTCGTGGATACGACCTCTCCAAATTGGTATGTGTCTACATAACCCGAGGCGCTGGCTTTAACAGCAAATTGTATACCTACCGGCAAACAGGTGGTTGCTGTTCCAGTTGAACCTGATGTTAACGTAATATCCGGTGTTTGGTTTGCAACCTTGTTGCTTGTCGATGTGAAGAGAAATATTGATGCTCCTACAACTTTATTACCAAGTCCATAACTTTGAACACTCAATCCTATAGGTATAGAGCCGGCAGCACATGCCCCTACGGGAGGGAGCGGTTGCGTTTGCTGGGTTGTACACCCGAGGAGCTTCTGCATGTCAGCTGGCATATTCTGCGAACAAACAGAAGGATTGTTCCCGGCAGGTACATATCCGGATCCACCGCTGCAACTACTCATGAAGGCTATGAAAGAAACTAACATAAACACGATAAATAACTTTCCTTTATTGTTTGTTATTTGTTTCATAAGTAACCTCCCTTACTTTTTTTACAAACATACAGCCATACAGGAGCATTTGGACTGTGTCAAGGACACCGTTTGTTTAAGCAGCAATTCCTATTCCTGTAGATTGCTTCGTCGTTGCACTCCTCGCAATGACGGCCGTGAACTCTGCAATTTAATCGGCACGGGGCCCGTCCTTTTTCGCCTGGTAAACCTCGATAAAAATCCTTGATGCAGCCCCCTTTCCAATAGCAGACTTTGTACCTTCGGATGAAACAATGATAGGTCCGCCCGAAGCATTGACAACCTTAATCTTGCTACCGGTGCGTATCCCTATGTTGATAAGTTTTTTAATGAATCCCATTCCGCCCATGACCTGTTTTACCGTCCCTTCCTGCCCTGATTTCAGAGTGTTTAACGGACTGAGAAGCGTCTGTTCTTCCTTGTTTGCCCCGGCTTTGTCTTTATTGAGTTCCATACCTTTTTGATAATGATTTTCAACAGCAATGTCAATAGTTGTTTTAAGATCAACACCAGACTACAGAACAAAAGTCTGATTGCGTCATTCTTCAAGAAAGGACTGAATTCCCGTCTTCACGGGAATGACGGCTTTCAGCCGAAAATGAAGCCGCCGGCTTTGACGGCGGGAATGGACTTAATGTGCTTTCTTAAAAACTTGACTTTGGCAAGACCGGATATTACGTGATTGTGATATGCTTGAAAGAAAACCCTATGATGACAGGAATGAAGAGCCTCCGGACGGATCGATAAATTATAGCAGAACGGAATCCAACACTTCAGCGGCAACAACAATATTAGACTTCATGCTCAAGGCCGGCATAATGTCTCTCATCGCGGTGTTTGTGGTCGCTTCTCTGTATTACGGTTCATTTGTGAGGATTTGGGAGATTACCATAGCCCGCGGGAGGATCTTCAGTTTCTTTACGTATGCCTCTATCAGTTATTCCGCAATTACCCTTCTCTATCTGCTGTTCAGAACATTTTTGTGGTTGAGGTACAAACCTCACGAGAGAGAACAGGGTGACCGTGTACCGTTTGTCAGTGTCATTATCCCCGCATACAATGAAGGTGCGCTGGTAGAAAAAGCAATCAAAGCTGCCGTGGAATCGGATTATCCCCGCAATAAATTGGAGGTAATATGTGTTGATGACGGGTCAAAGGATGACACATTCCTCTATATGCAGAAGGCAAAAGCGCGCTATGCCGGCACTGTTACGTTGATAAAATTGCCCCGCAATATGGGGAAGCGTCATGCCTTATACAGTGGATTTAAAAAGGCAAAGGGGGATATATTCGTTACCATAGATTCCGACTCTTTGATTGAGAAAGGCTCTCTCGATCATATTGTTGCACCGTTTTTGAGAAACGGACACATCGGTGCGGTGGCTGGCAACGTGAAGGTCCTGAACAAGCGAGAGGGTATCGTGCCGAAAATGCTCGGTGTCAGTTTTATCCTGTCGTTTGATTTCACACGGGCGTGTCAGTCGACCTATGGAGCTGTTTTGTGCTGTCCGGGTGCATTCTCGGCTTACAGGGCGGACGTCGTCAGGCAGGTTATGGATCCATGGCTTCATGAGATGTTCCTCGGGGAGGTATGCACGTATGGTGAAGACCGGGCGCTCACCAATATGATACTGCAAAAGGGGTTTTACACAACCTATCAGAACAGTGCTGTTGTCCGTACGCAGGTCCCGACGAATTACAATAAACTCTCAAAGATGTATCTGAGATGGGAAAGAAGCAACATACGGGAGTCCATCATCCTCTCAACTTTTATTCTGAAAAAATACAGAAAAAAACACAGAGTGCTGCCGTTTATCAATTTTATTATCGTTAATCTGCGTTACCCGTTTCAGTATTATGCAATGTCGTTCCTATTCATAAATCTTATACTGTATCCGGCTAACATATTCAGGTACCTTTCGGTGGTGGGAGTAATTTCGCTCGTTTATATGATATATTACATTCGTGCAGAGAAGAATTCAGACTTTGTGTATGGTGTTCTGTATTCCTATTTCTCTATATTTACACTGCAGTGGATATTTCCCTATGCTATGGCAACATTAAAAAGTAAATCCTGCTGTCTTTATGTAGC
>JAMDCL010000163.1 GCA_023489065.1 Deltaproteobacteria bacterium
GAACAGCATGAACGTAATGATGGATAGGTTGAGGATGATAGGGGACAGCGCAGGGACGAAGAAATGCTTGAGTGAGTTCAAAAGGCCCATGCACAGGGCGACGATGCTTACGAACAGGATAAAGGGGAACATGATCCTGTTCAGGGTTACGGTTAATCTGAATTTTTCGGGATGCAGTTCAAAACCGGGAGCAAAAAGGTAAATAAGCTCCTTGGAAAAGATGACGCCGAGCACGGAAAGGATCAGCAGTGTTATCAGGAGGTACGTGAAGGTTATATCCGAAACCTTTTTTGCTTCCTCGTTCCCGTACTTCGTATGGTACGCCGTAAAGACCGGAATGAAAGCGCTGCTCATGGCTCCTTCGGCAACGAGCCTGCGCAAAAGATTGGGTATTCTGAAAGCGACAAAGAATGCGTCTGCAGAGGTAACCGCTCCGAAAAAGTATGCAAAGCTGATGTCCCGGATCAGCCCGAGTATCCTGCTCGCGAGGGTCATGATGCTGACGACCCCGGCGCTTCTGGCGATGTCGGACCTGCTGCTCATCCCACGATCCCGTCGAGAGAATGAGCGAGCTCCGCGAGCGAGCACAGGTTCGTTAATTCCCTGTCCATGATCAGAGACGGAAGATAGTAATCGATCTTTTGCGATTTAATCTTTGCCTTGAGATGGCTGATTAAATCCTTGTCGTGCAGGGCAATGCTGTCGAGAGTAAGCGTTTGTTCCAGTGTTGTTCTCAGAGGGTCTCCGGTGTCAAGTGTCCTGGTTATTCTGTTGATCTTCGTCCTCAACGCATCATCGTAGAAGGCGGTATGAATCTTGTTTACGATGAAGCCGGCAAAATGTATGTCGTAACCCTTCATGATACTGTAGAAGTATATCGCCTCGTCTATGGCGTCCTGTGTCGGTACGGTAACCATGTAGAATTGAACTTTTGCCGATGACAGCAGAGTGTTTACTTCTTTTGCCCTGGATTTGAAACCGGAATACAGCTCGCTGAACTCACTGAAGAATTCCGTCAGGTCTTCCACTATTTCGAGTCCAACGTAGCTTTTTAATAGTTTTACAATCTTTTGGGGTGCCCTGTTCAGAATGTTCAGTCCGATCATACTCACACTCGCCGAAGGCCGGATGAGCCATTTCAGGACACCGGAGCTTATCAGCTGAATAAGCCTGTTGGGTGCCGTTAAAAAATTGATTGCATGGCGTGCCGGAGGCGTATCGACGACGATCAGGTCATAGTCGTACTCTTTTTTTATCTCGTACAATTTTTCCATTGCCATGTAGTCTTCCGAGCCGGCAAGCTCGCCCGAAACATAGTGGTAGTAACTGTTGTTCAGTATCGCATCTGCTTTCTCCGGTGAGGATGAATACTTCTTTATAAGGTTGTTGAAGGTTGTCCTGGTTTCAAGGATCATGGCGTCAAGGCTTCCTTTTACCGGCTGCGCGCAGTTGTTCAGCACTTTCATCGGTACCGGCGTAGGGCTGTTCTTGAGTTCCCGCATGCCCATGGACTGGGCAAGCCGTTTTGCCGGGTCTATGGTCATAACGAGCGTCTTTTTCCCCCTGAATGCCGCCGCCATCCCGATGGCCGCGGATATCGTAGTCTTGCCGACACCGCCCGTGCCCACGCATACGATGACTTCGGGTTGATTCTTCACCGTGCCTCGGTTATCAGGGGTTCTAAATACGGCGAGAGTGCCCCGGCTATGGAAAGCTCGTCTTCGCCTGTTTCAATCAACGGCAGTGTCAATACCGGTACGTCGTTTATGTGATCGTTCAGTTCTTGTACAGCCCTCTTCTCTATCTTAACGTAGGTTATAAACTTTTCGACGCTGTCCAGTGTCGCAGGAAAAAGAGATCGATCGTCCAAAACTTCATTCAGTCTTTTCTCGTAGTACCGTATGTCCGTAATATCGATCTTGCTTGAGACAGCCATGTTTACGATCATTGTTTTGATCGCGGGGTGTTCCATCCCGGAGAGTTCTTTCTTTGCCTCGAGCGCCTCGGTGATGGCCATTTCTTCGGGCGTGCTGACAATGACAACGGAACACTTGTCCGACAGGATCAGATTGTTTACCTTTTCCGCCTCTTTTTTGACCGGTCCAATCCTGAACATGTTCATCACGCTTTGCGGTGTTTTCACGAACGGAATGAATTTGCCGAGCTGGGGAGAATCCACGATAATGGGATCGTACAGATACGTGCCCTCGTCGTCCCGTTTTTTCTCCAGATCGTACAGCTTGCCGACTGCGACAAGCTCTTTCAATCCCGGGGCAGTGCTTGAAAAATGACGGTAAAATTTGGTATTCAATACGAATTTCGAAATGACGTCGAGGATCAACTGCCGCCTGACGTACTCGGCAAGGGCTGCCTCGGATGAAATATTGATATAGGTGAAATCCTTCCGGATCTCGGTCTCCTGGTACGGTTCCGCTTTTACGTTCACGATGTGTTCAATCCGTTTGTCCGGGAAAAATTCTACGAGCAGCGGCCTGTGGCCTGCCCTGTGGAAGGCTATACCGAGTGCTGCGGACAGTATGCTTTTACCCACACCGCCCTTCCCCGTAACGAACAGAATTCTATTGCCGGATAATGTATCTACCATACGTCAACAGCGTACTTTACTCCCTCAGATTTTGACAGCACCGTCTTTTTTATAAAGTACATGGATCCCGCGATAAAATCAAATGTTTGGAGAAAATGACTTATTAATCACAAGGAAGAAACACCCGTACAATTTAAAAGAAATGTCCGACTTTATAGATCACGAAGCTGATTAAAAAAGCGACAATCAGCGGATATACAATGCCGATAAGGAGTAATTTGTTGTCGTGCAGTTCCTTTTTCATGGTTACGACGGTCGCAAGGCACGGTATGTAAAGGGTCTGAAAAATGATAAAAACGTATGCCACAAGGGGGCTGATCGACTGCTTGAGTGCAATCCCGAGGGTTTTCTCATTGGTAGCATTGTAGAGCACACTGAGTGTTGCTATGGACGTTTCTTTTGCGGTAAACCCGGTTATCAGCGCAACCAGTATTCTCCAGTCGAACCCCAGGACGTTGCCCACAGGTGCTATAAATTTACCAACGATGCCGAGTACGCTTTGGTCTATGGTTTTGCCCGGATAATGGGATAAAAACCATATAATGATGGTGAAGGATATGATATAGGTCCCTGCTCGCTTAAAAAAACTCACCGTTTTATTCCATGCATAAAGACCGACTGTTCTTGCGTTTGGTTTTCTGTAAAGGGGAAGCTCTATAATGAGCGGGGATCTCTCTCCTTTGAGCACAGTCTTGCGCAGGAACAATCCGCTGACAACGACAACGGCAAAGCTGATACCTATTACTGACACCATGACCAGTGCGGCGTGATCCGGGAAAAAAACGCTGACAAAAAGGCTGGTCACCACAAAACGGGCGGAACAGGGTATGAAAGGATTGATGAGTACGGACAATTTTCTGTCGGTTTCGTTGTCCATTACCCGTGAACACATGACACCGGGGACATTGCACCCGTATCCGACCAGCAGGCATATAAAGCTTTTTCCATGGAGCCCCAGGACATGCATAACCCTGTCCATGATAAAGGTAGACCGTGCGAGTAATCCTGTGTCTTCGAGAATCCCGAGGAATACGAAAAAGATAAAGATAAGAGGGAAAAACGACACAACCGTACCGACGCCGCCGAGCACACCGTTGATGAGCAGCCCTTTTACCCATTCCGGAGCACTGCCAAGCAATCGTGCAGAGACACCATCGAGCATACTGAAAGACTGGCTGAGCAGCGACATGAGCGGGGTGCTCAGACCGAAGGTTGCCCAGAATATAAATCCAAGAATGAGAACAATAATGGTGAGCCCGAGGAATTGGTTTGTAAGAAGATGGTCCAGTTTGTCCGTAAAGGTTATAACGTTCAGCTTCAAGGGATTGACCGCGCCGGAGGTAATCCTGTGGATCCAGTCGTATCGGGCGTCCGCAACCTCCACGATCAGACTTTCGGCACGTTTCTGAACATCCTGTATAAATTGATAATCGTCTGTTCGGATAATACCTTTGAGCACTTCCACGACATGGTCGTCGCCCTCAAGTATTTTAATTGCAACCCATCGCGTATTGCTGAAGGGAATTGCATAGCTGTTTAATCTGCCGGAGATAACACGGATGAGGTCTTCTATGTTTTTCGAGTAATGAAGCGGTGCAGGCTGGAAGGTCCTCTTGTTATAGACAAGTTCGCCGATCGCGGACAGCAGCTCTTTAATACCCTTGTTCTTGACGGCAACAATGGGCACGATCGGTATGCCTATCAGCGTTTCAAGCCTTTTGACATCAATCTCAACCCCTTTTGATGCGGCGAGGTCAAGCATGTTCAGTGCTATGATAACCCTCGCGCCCGTTTCGAGAATCTGGGTAAGCAGGTAGAGGTTTCTGTCGAGATTGGATGCGTCTATGATGGAGACCACGACATCCGGTTTTTGTTCAACAATGTAGGACGCTGCGATGGTTTCTTCTATGGAACCTGAAGACAGGCTGTACGTGCCCGGGAGGTCTACAATCTTATAGGTGTTTCCTTCATACTCGGTATAGCCCTCTTTTTTTTCTACTGTCTTCCCCGGCCAGTTTCCTACATGCTGGTTAAGTCCGGTAAGTATGTTAAATATAGTGCTTTTCCCTACATTTGGATTACCTGCAAGCGCTACGGTAATGCTTCCGCTCCTGGGAGGGAGATTTCCGCCACCCGAATCGTGACAGGGTTCCTCACTCATGCTTTTAAAGTATTTGTTTTTCACCGGTCCTCGCTCCTTATTGAAAGTCATTATCAATAATATAATAGCAAGTCAATATAAAAATTCAATGAAGCCAGATGAAGAAAGGGACAAACAAAGAAACAGTGCCTCAATTAATTACTACGGTAAGGAAAGTAAGAAAAATGGAATATACCCTGTTTTGGCGTTCGGTTTGTTGTCGGAACGGTCTATTAAAACGTACGGTCAGGGGAGAAATGCTGCCGTGCAGCGACCCCCTGGGCTTGGTTAAGGGCTAACAAAAAAGGCAACCGCAGAGGGTTGCCCTTTTTTATGATTGTCTTTTACCCTGTTAGAAAACCCCGCCATTTATGACGGGGATAATAGGTATTTTTTACGATCTTTATAGAGAAAGGGCGTGGTTTAAAGCCACGTCCTTTCTAACGGGGTTTATTTGCTTGCTGCTGCGACCGCGTCTTTGAGCATCTGAACAGTCACGGACTTCGGTCTTTCGAGCGGAGCGCCGACTGCCCTGTCCCATACAATCTGGGCCGATATACCCATTGCTCTGGAAACACCGAAAAGCACGGTGTAGAAGTCTTCTTCCGTTACTCCGTAATGACACTGCAGTGCCCCTGAATGTGCATCGACGTTTGGCCATGGGTTCTTTGCCTTACCTGCCTTCAACAATACGTTTGGAACTACTTCGAACACATTGCTCACGGTCTTAAATATAGGATCTTCAGGCAGGTATTTCAGTGCAAACTCACGCTGGGCCGTGTATCTCGGATCTGTTTTTCTTAACACTGCATGGCCGTATCCGGGAATGACCTTGCCGCTGTTCAATGTGTCATTTGCAAATTTCTCTATCTGCTCTTTTGTAGGTACTCCATTGTAAAGCTTCATAAGGTCCACGATCCATTTCAGACATTCCTGGTTTGCAAGTCCGTGGAGCGGGCCTGCAAGTCCGTCCATTGCTCCCGATATCGAGTAATAGGCGTCTGAAAGCGCTGTTGCAATCAAGTGTCCCGTATGAGCACTGACATTGCCGCTCTCGTGATCGCTGTGCAGAATCAGATACAGCCTCATGAGGTTTTTGTACTCCGGATTGTCCACACCCATCATGTGGGCAAAATTCGCACCCCAGTCGAGGGCCGGGTCGGCCTTTATAAAGGTATCGCCTTTATAGATGTGCCGGTAAATGTAGGCGGCTATCGTAGGCAATTTGGCGAGTAAATTCATGGAGTCTTCAAGCATAGGCTCCCAGTATTCTGTTTTTTTCATACCCTTACTGTATCTTTTTGCAAAAAGAGATTCTCTCTGCATGACGAGTATTGCGGTTGAAAACTGGGTCATGGGATGAGTGTCAGCTGGCATTGCTCTGATAACGTCGAAAACATACTGCGGAACCGCCGACCGTGCTTTGAATTCGTTCTCTATGTCCATAACATCGTCTTTTGCCGGTATCTCTCCGGTCAGCAGCAGGTACCATAGGCCCGTGGGATATGCTTCGCTGCTGGCATCCGGCTTCGGCAGTTTTTCTCGCACCTCGGGTATGGTATAATTGCGAAAACGGATACCTTCCTGCGGATCGAGATACGATGTTTCGCAGACCATTGATTTGATGTCCCTCATTCCTCCGGTAACCTGATCTATGATAACCTCATCAAATTTTACCTTTCCGTGCTCTTTTGTCAGCTTGGTAACATCTTCTCTCCATGATGGGATAAGCTTTGATAATTTGTCCTTGAGTTTGCCCATATGTTTTCTCCTTTCAGTTTTTTATTGTATACAATATACATCCGTAAAATTCAGTGTCAACTAATACCATACTTAAGGTACGCTTTGTGCCGCTAAATTAGTTGACATTCTAATCAAGGAAAGCTTTAATGCATTCGATACACAAAAAAATAAGCTCTATTCCAGGATAAGGAGGCAAACAATGGTTGGTATAGTTTCATACGGCGGTTACATACCAAGGCGAAGGTTGAACAGGATGTCGGTCATTCAGGAAATGGGATGGTACATACCTGCGTTG
>JAMDCL010000035.1 GCA_023489065.1 Deltaproteobacteria bacterium
CATCGGGGCGATGCACTTGCCTCAAAGATATTTGAAGATGCAGCGGATGCGCTTATCGCGGGCTCTGTAAGTCTGGTCAACGCGTTCAATCCATGCGTGCTAATACTCGGCGGCGGTGTTGTTGAGGGTATGCCGGAGCTGGTCGGTATGGTAGACACGGGTGTGCATGGCCGTGCGCTTCGTGCGGCAGGCATTAAGCTTAAGGTTGTTATGTCGGGGCTGCACAATGATGCAGGGGTAATTGGTGCCGCTGCATTAGCAATGCATATAATATCAGGTAAAGGAGATAAGTGATGAGCAGAAAAAGCGTTTCCGGAAAGTCTTCAAGGCTGGACGAACTATCGATAAACACGATCAGGTTTCTTTCTGTAGACGCCGTGGAAAAGGCAAAAAGCGGGCATCCCGGCATGCCAATGGGAGCTGCATCCATGGCGTACGTTCTATGGACACGCTTCCTTAAGCACAACCCGTCAAACCCATTCTGGTTTGATCGTGACAGATTCATTCTTTCGGCAGGTCACGGCTCAATGCTTTTGTACAGCCTGCTCCACCTCACGGGTTACGCGGTTTCACTGGATGATATAAAACAGTTCAGGCAATGGGGCAGCATAACGCCCGGGCACCCTGAGCGCGGCATTGTCCCGGGTGTTGAGGTGACAACAGGTCCGCTTGGACAGGGATTTGCAAACGGTGTCGGTATGGCTATAGCAGAGGCATACCTTGCCGCACGCTACAATCGTCCCGGGTTTAAGATCATAAACCATTACACATACGCTATAGTCAGCGACGGGGACGTTATGGAAGGCGTGGCATCGGAGGCAGCATCGCTTGCAGGACACCTGGGACTCGGAAAGCTCATCTATCTGTACGATAACAATCATATATCACTCGCCGCTTCAACGGACGTAACATTCACAGAAGACCGTGCAAAGCGGCTGGAGTCATACGGCTGGCATGTCCAGACGATCAAGAACGGCAATGATTTAAATGCCGTAGATAATGCCATACGCGCGGCCGAAAAAGAGAAAAACAAGCCGTCAATAATACTTGTCAGGACACACATCGGTTACGGATCCCCCAACAAGCAGGACACGTTTGAAGCGCACGGATCTCCTCTTGGAGATGAAGAAGTAAAACTTACCAAGGAAAATCTTGGCTGGCCCATCGATCCTTCTTTCTACATTCCGGAAGGAGTGCTTGCACACTTCAGAAAGGCTGTGGAGCTTGGGGAAAAAAAAGAGGCAGAATGGAAGTCAATTTTTATGGAATACTCAAAGGCATTCCCCGAGCCGGCAAAGGAACTCAGCGTACTTATGAGAGGGGAACTGCCTGAAGGCTGGGACAGTGATATGCCACTTTTCCCTGCAGACGCAAAGGGAATGGCTACCCGCGTGGCATCGGGGAAAATTATAAACAAAATTGCACCGGGGCTGCCGCATTTGATAGGAGGATCCTGTGATCTCGACCCGTCAACACATACGGCCATGAACGGCATGGGTGATTTTGAAAATCCCGTCGAGCCACCAGGCGATCCCCAGGGCTCGATCGGAAAGATATGGGGTTTTGCCGGCAGGAACGTACATTTTGGCGTGCGTGAGCATGCAATGGGCTCAGTTCTTAACGGCATAGCGGCACACGGCGGCATCATACCGTTCGGCTCAACATTTCTTATCTTTTCTGATTACATGCGTCCGCCGATACGTCTTGCTGCACTTATGGGGCTAAAAGTCGTTTATGTTTTTACGCACGACAGTATAAGCGTTGGAGAGGACGGTCCAACACACCAGCCTGTTGAGCAGCTGGCTGGCCTCCGGGCGATACCCGAACTTACGGTCATACGCCCTTGTGATGCGAATGAAACGGCAGAGGCATGGCGTGTAGCGATCAAAACAAAGGACCGGCCTGTCGCGCTCGTGCTTACGCGGCAGAATGTACCTACCTTTGAACAATCCGGTTTGGACCATGCAGGCGGTTTGAAAAATGGGGCATACATACTATCAGAAGCTGAAAACGGCAGGCCTGATATTATCCTTATTGCAAGCGGCTCCGAGGTAAGCCTGGCAATGGATGCGAAACAAAAGCTGGGCAGCGAACATGGAATCAAGGTCAGGGTCGTATCAATGCCGAGCTGGGAGCTGTTCGAAGAACAATCACCGGTGTATAAAGGCTCTGTGCTGCCCCGGGATATCCCCGCTAGGCTTACGATCGAAGCAGGCTCCACATATGGCTGGCTGAGATATGCCGGGGAGAAAGGCGGATCCATTGGAATCGACAAATTTGGCGCATCTGCACCGGGAGGCGTTGTCATGAAGGAATACGGCTTTACCGTGGACAATGTTTGCAGTACTGCTTTGGAGATCATAAGCAGAGCAAGGGAAAAATAATGCGTATAGGAATCGCTACGGATCACGGAGGGTTTGCTCTGAAAGAAAGGCTTGTAAAGTTGATTCAGGAATCCGGGCACGAGGTAGTTGATTTCGGCGCTTATACGCTTGTTGCCGGCGATGATTATCCGGATTTTGTAATACCTCTGGCGAGAGCGGTCGCACGCCGGGATGTGGAAAGGGGCGTGGCGATCTGCGGAAGCGGCGTGGGTGCGAGTGTGGTGGCTAACAAAGTCATTGGCGTGCGTGCAGGACTGATCCATGATATCTATTCCGCACACCAGGGCGTGGAGGACGACGACATGAACATGATATGTCTCGGCGGCCGGGTCACGGACTACCAACTCGCTTCGGACATTGTAAAAACATTTCTATCGGCGGCCTTCAAAAACGAAGAACGCTTCATACGCAGGCTTGCCAAGGTGGAAGAGCTGGAAAGAAGGAGATAAGTCAATGAAAAAGAACCCTTTGGTTGCATTGGAAGGCTTCGGCCAGAGTATCTGGCTTGATCTTATACGAAGGAGCATGCTGGACTCAGGAGAACTGCAACAAATGATAAAAGAGGACGGTATAAGCGGTGTTACATCCAACCCGACAATCTTTGAAAAGGCCATTGACGGCAGCAATGATTATTCGGGAAAGATCCGTACGCTTGCCTTGGAAGGAAAGCGTACGAACAAAATCTATGAATGGCTTACGGTCAGGGATATCAGGGACACCGCAGACTTGCTTCTGCCCACGTATAAACGTACACACGGCAGGGACGGGTTTGCGAGCTTAGAGGTGTCGCCGCACCTCGCACGTGATCCCGGGAAAGAGGTTATCGAAGCGCGGAGATTGTGGGCATCGCTGTCCAGACCGAACGTGATGATCAAGATCCCGGCAACGACGGAAGGGCTGGGTGTTATAGAACAGCTCATAAGCGAGGGAATCAACGTGAATGTTACACTTCTGTTTTCCCTGAAACGTTACCATGATGTTGTACAGGCATACATAAGGGGGTTAGAGAAACGGATAAAAGCGGGACTGTCTGTGAAGTACGTGGCATCGGTTGCCAGCTTTTTCCTGAGCAGGATCGATACCCTTGTTGACGCTGCACTTGAATCAGAAATGAAACGTATCGGACACCGCGGTAGCGAAGCCTCAAAATTTTACGGACAAGCCGCAGTAGCAAGTGCAAAGCTTGCCTACAGGCTTTACACAGGGATCTTTTCGTCAGACAGGTTCAGGCGTCTCTCTGAAAATGGTGCGATGCCGCAGCGGCTTCTTTGGGCAAGCACAAGCACTAAAAATCCGAAGTACAGCGATGTAAAGTATGTAGAGGCGCTCATAGGGAAAAACACCGTCAATACCCTGCCGCCGGAAACACTGAATGCGTACCGCGATCACGGTTTGCCTGCACCCATGCTCCAACATGGGATAAAGGGTGCAGAGCAGATCTTCGGGCGTTTGCCGTTGGCCGGCATCCATATGGAAACAGTTACCCGTACGCTCGAGGAGCAAGGCATTGAAAAGTTCAATAACTCGTATGACCGCCTGATAAACACCCTTGAGATTAAGAGAAAAGAGGCTGTGTCCGTCCACGTGGACCGGCAGAGGCTCCTGACCGGTAAATACGACAGTGCAATAAGCCGGCGGATTAAAACGATGGAACGGGAAGGTTTTACAAAGCGTCTGTGGAGAAAAGACCCCGGACTCTGGAAAAAATCATCCAATACGGGGAAGCAAATTAAAGGTGCGCTCGGCTGGCTTCACTGTACCGAAGCGATGATCGAGGCGGTCCCCAATCTTACGGCATTCGCCGCGGACGCAAGGCAGGCAGGCTTTACCCATGTTGTGCATATGGGCATGGGGGGTAGTAGCCTGGCATCTCTTGTGTTCATGCAGTCGTTCAGACGGTCAAAAAATGGTTTGGATCTTGTAGTACTCGACACGACCGACCCGGCAACCATCCTCAGCATAGAGAACAAGTTACCCCTTAAAAACACGCTGTTCATAGTTGCGAGTAAATCTGGAACAACGGCAGAGCCGATTGCGTTCTTCGATTATTTCTATGAAAAGGTGAAATCCATAAATACTAAAAAAGCGGGAGATAATTTCGTTGCCATTACAGACCCTGGTACGTACCTCGCGGATCTTGCTGAAAAACGCGGTTTCAGGCATACGTTCCTGAACTTTCCCGACATTGGAGGCCGTTATTCTGCACTGACGTATTTCAGCATGGTGCCTGCTGCACTCATGGGGATTGACATAGCGGAGCTTCTTGAAAGGGCGCTCAGAATGATGCATGCTTGTGCAACCTCGGTACCCATTTTACAAAATCCCGGAGTCTCCTTGGGAGCGGCAATAGGCGAACTGGCAGTTAAAGGAAGGGACAAACTTACCTTTTTCCTTCCAGCGGAACTTGCCCCGCTGGGAATGTGGCTGGAGCAACTGGTAGCGGAAAGCACGGGTAAGGAAGGCAAGGGGATCCTTCCGGTTGCGGGAGAAGAACCCGGCGAACCCGGGGTTTACGGTAATGACCGTGTATTCGTGTACATCGATTTCGAAAGCAGCATTGACGCAAGGCTCTCCAAAGCTGCCGGGGCGCTGTCGGATGCCGGCCATCCGGTTATCATTATACGGATGAAAGATATGCTTGATATTGGAGAGGAGTTTTTCAGGTGGGAGATTGCAACAGCCGCAGCAGGCTCGGTAATCGGTATCAATGCGTTCGATCAACCCAATGTTCAGGAGAGTAAGGACAACACCAACCGCCTGCTGAAACAGGCAGGTAGAACCGGCATGCTCAGGGAAGAAAAACCCGTGCTCACAGTGAATAAGCTCGGTTTCTATTCTGCCGATAAAATTACTGACGCAGGGGCATTGCTTTCATCTTTCTTTTCCGGAGCACGCAGGGGCAGCTACGTCGCGCTACAGGCATACCTTACAGAGATGCCGGATACGGAGGAACAGCTTCAGGCTATACGCACCTTTATAAGAGACAGGCTAGGGCTTGCAACAACGCTGGGGTACGGGCCGCGGTTTCTTCATTCTACCGGCCAGTACCATAAGGGCGGCCCTGCAACAGGCAATTTTATACAGCTGTTTGCAGACGGGACCGAAGATGCAGAGCTTCCCGGCAGACCTTACACATTCGGCACATTCAAAAGGGCACAGATGCTTGGAGATCTTGAGGCACTGGAGAAGCACAGGCGCAGGGTGATACGGGTAAATCTCGGCACAAACGACAAAGCGGGTCTCTCAGCACTTTCCGATCTCGTCAAATCATCTTTATAGGGAGAGTTGATGGTTAATGATATAAAGGTTGTTTTTCAGGATATAGGCAGCGTGCTCCTGACAAATGGCTGGGACAAAAACATGCGGCAGAACGCATCAAAGGTATTCGGTATTGAATATGACGATGTAAACGAGCGGCACCACCTCATTTACAGCCTGTACGAAGAAGGCAGGATCAGCCTTGACGAATACGTTGACCGGGTATTTTTTTATAAAAAGCGGTTCTTTTCAAGAAAAAATTTCAAAGATTTTATGTTTAAACAGTCAAAACCCCTGCCGTATATGTTAAAGTTCATGTGTGCTCTCAAGAAGAGCTACGGGCTCAAGATCATAGCTGTAAGCAACGAGGGCCGGGAACTGAATGAATACAGGATCCGTAAATTCAGACTGGACAGGTTGATCGATGTGTTCGTATCTTCAAGTTATTTGCATATCAGAAAGCCGGATGAACGTATATACAGGATAGCGCTTGACATTTCCGGTGTATCCCCGGATCAGGTCGTCTACATCGATGATCGGGAGATATTCATAGAGGTGGCGGTCAGACTCGGCATACACAGTATTCTCCACTTGAGCTATGAATCAACCCGCAGGAAGCTTGCAGACATGGGGCTTTTGCTGCGAAACGCCCGATGAATAGAGGATAAAAAGGAGTTTTTAAATGAGCGAAAAAAAATATGATATCGGCATTGCCGGACTCGGTGTTATGGGCAGAAACCTTGCCATGAACATCGCGGATCACGGGTTTTCTGTCGCAGGATTTGACATAGACCCTGCAAAGGTCACGGAGTTTGAAAAAAAAGGTAACGGCAGGACAAAGGCCGCTGCCTCAGCCGGGGAGTTTGCTTCACTGTTGCGCAGGCCTCAGGCGTTTATCATGCTTGTCCCTGCGGGTAAGGCTGTTGACTCTGCGATAAACGGTATATTTCCGCATCTTGAGCATGGGGCAATCATAATAGACGGCGGGAATTCTTACTACAAAGATACGGATACCCGTATGAAAGCGCTGGCAGCAAAGGGAATGCATTTCATTGGTATGGGGGTCTCGGGCGGCGAAGAGGGTGCAAGACGCGGGCCGAGTTTGATGCCAGGTGGTAATGCCGAAGCTTACAAACAGGTAAGGCCTATACTGGAAGCTGCAGCAGCGAAGGTTGAAGGAGAACCCTGCATAACATACCTGGGACCAGGGGCATCGGGTCACTATGTAAAGATGGTGCATAATGGCATAGAGTACGGGCTTATGGAACTTATCGCGGAAACCTACGACCTGATGAAAAGGTATGCCGGCATGAACAACGACGATCTGCACAAAGTATACGAAGCATGGAGCCATGGACGGGCCGGTTCTTTCCTTTTGGAGATAACAGCTGAGATCTTCCTGAAGAACGATGAAAAGACCGGCAGTAGACTTATAGATATGATCCTCGACAGGGCAGCGCAGAACGGAACAGGCAAGTGGACTTCTCAGGACGCTATGGACCTGCAGGTATCTGTGCCCACGATCGATGCTGCGGTTATGATGCGGGCACTCTCCGGTAATAAAAAAGAGAGAGAGGAAGCAGCAGGAATATTGAAAGGGCCTGAACCGTTATTTGAAGGTGAACGGCAGTCTTTCATACAGCAGATCGGTAACTCTTTGTATTTCTCAATGATCACTGCGTACGCGCAGGGAATGGCACTACTCAGGGCTGCATCCGCTGCTTACGGTTACGGCATAAGTCTTAAAGAGGTTGCTCGCATATGGCGCGGAGGGTGCATTATAAGGGCAGAGCTTCTGGACGAGATTGCGAAGGAATACGGCATAAAACCCGGCCTTAACAACCTCATGATGGCCCCACACATGGCTTCCGTCCTGTCGGACATGGAGCATGACCTGCGACACGTTATAAGCAGGTCAGTAGAAAGCGGCATACCTGTGCCAGGCCTTATGTCGTCGTTGGCATACTTTGATGCCTGGCGCAGCAGACGTCTCCCGGCAAACCTGATCCAGGCACAGCGCGATTACTTTGGCGCCCACACATACGAAAGAACGGACGGGAATGGTACATTTCATACTGTCTGGGAAAAAAATTAAGGAGCTCTCTATGGAGGATGCAAAACAAACAAGACCTGTTATACTGGTTATATTCGGGGCCGGCGGTGACCTGACGTGGCGTAAGCTCATACCGTCGCTTTACAACCTTTTTTGTGATGGTTTGCTTACACAGCCCTTCATGGTTATAGGGCTTGATATAAGAGGCTGGAAAGACCGGGAATTCCGTCAGCATTTGCGCGAAGGCATAAACAAGTTTTCCCGCTACGGCATCGATAAAAAAGACAGATGGAAGGAGTTCTCATCCCTGTTGAACTACAGGAAGACTGATTTTACCAATCAAGGAACATACAAAAGCCTTTCCGGTATGCTTTCCAGTCTTGAGAAGACATGGGGCGTTAATGCCGACAGGATCTTCTACCTTGCAGTGTCGCCTGCATTTATAGAAACGATCACAAAACAGCTTTCTCATTCAGGGGTTGCAAAGGACACAGAACACGCGAGAGTCGTGCTGGAAAAGCCATTCGGTCACGACCTTAAAAGTGCCCGGACTCTAAACCGGCTTCTATCAAAGAGGTTCGGTGAAGGCCAGATATACAGGATAGACCATTACCTCGGGAAAGAAACAGTCCAGAATATACTTGCGTTCCGGTTTGCAAACGCCCTTTTTGAGCCTGTCTGGAACCGCAACTATATAGATAACGTCCAGATCACCGTAGCAGAGAGTGTAGGAGTTGAGCATCGCGGAGGGTATTATGAGCACGCCGGTGCACTTCGGGACATGATACAGAACCATCTGCTGCAGGTCCTGTGTCTGGTAGCGATGGAACCGCCTGTGTCTTTCGAGGCAGATGAAATCCGCAACAGAAAAGTGGACGTGCTGCATGCAGTACGCCCCATAACCCCTGATCTGGTGAACGAGTTTGCAGTGCGGGGACAGTACGGCCCCGGCTGGCTACAGGGCAAACATATACCCGGCTACAGGGAGGAATCCGGTGTTTCACCGGATTCTTTGACGGAAACATATGCAGCGGTAAAGCTGTTTGTGGACAACTGGCGCTGGCAGGATGTGCCGTTTTATCTGAGAACAGGAAAATGCCTGCCAAATAAATTTTCAGAGGTATCGATCCAGTTCAGGCCTGTGCCTCACCAGGCTTTTCCGTATGCAGGCATGATGGACTGGCGGCCGAACAGACTGCTGATCGCCATACAGCCGGATGAAGGCATACTACTGCGATTTGAGGTAAAAGAACCTGGACAGACCATGCGTCTGTCGCCCGTGATGATGCAGTTCTATTACAGGGACGTGTTTGGGTCAGTGCTGCCGGAGGCTTATGAGACTCTGCTGCTTGACGTTATGAGGGCGGATGCCACACTGTTCATGCGTGCAGACCAGACAGAGGCTGCATGGTCGGTGATCGCACCGATCCTTGAGGCGTGGACAACAGCGCGGCCCACGAACTTTCCAAATTATCAGGCAGGCACATGGGGACCTGAGGATGCAGAAACACTTGTTGCCCGCAGCGGGCACAACTGGGTTACACCTCTGTCATCGCAGACCGGCATAAAAGTAAAAGCATGCAAAGCCATTGTAGAAAACGAACTATGATCGGTATTTACGGGGATTATGAATCAATGAGCACTGCGGCTGCGGGTCTGTTTGCGGACATCTCGATACAGGCGATAAAGGAGAGAGGGATGTTTTGCACGGCATTGTCCGGAGGTACTACCCCAAGGCTTGCGTACAGGATGCTTGCACGAGAGCCGTTGAGAAACAGGGTTGCATGGGACAGGGTACATGTATTCTGGGGAGACGAACGTTGTGTGCCGTTTGACAGCCCCATGAGCAACGCAGGCATGGCCCATGAAATCCTGCTAAGCCGTGTGCCGGTAATAAAATCCAATATACACCCAATCAGATGTGCACACTCCCCTGAAAAATCAGCCTCTGAATACGGGACAGATCTGTCGAACTTTTTTGCCGGTGACCCTGTGTTTGACCTGATATTGCTGGGACTTGGAGAAAACGGCCATACAGCTTCATTGTTCCCTGGTTCAACCGCACTGAATGATGAGGATCACATTACTGCATCCGTTTTTGCGTCGGGTGTGTACAGGGTGACCATTACCGCCCGTGTGATCAACCTTGCGAGGCATGCTGCTTTTTTGGTGTACGGCAGCTCAAAAGCTGGTATCTTGAAAGAAGTGATTGAGGGTAGATATCAACCAACCAGATTGCCGGCACAGCTCATAAAGCCTGTTCACGGTGAATTACACTGGATCGTGGATGCAGAAGCTGCTTCACTGCTCGAAAAGACAAGGAGTGTAATTTCAGGAGGTTCATGATGGGAATACTATCCGTATCAATAATGCCTGTGGACTTCGGCAGGCTTGATGAAGAAATAAAAAAAATTGAACGTGCGGGCGTGGATTGGATCCATGCCGACATAATGGACGGATGCTTCGTGCCGAACATGACATTCGGACCTGATATACTCAGAGCGGTAAAAAGGACAACGAGCCTGCCCATCCATGCACACCTGATGATCAATAACCCCGACCGCATGCTCGGGGCGTTTGCAGACGCTGGTGCGGACTGGCTCTGTGTGCACGTTGAGTCGACTGTCCACATATCGCGCACGATCCAGCACATAAAGGAGCTGGACAGAAAGGCAGCGATCGCACTTAACCCTGCAACCCCGCTTGAAAGCATAGAGTACCTGCTCAATGACGTGGACATGGTCATCATAATGACGGTAAACCCCGGCTTTTCCGGGCAGAAGCTCATTCCGTCGGTAATACCCAAGATCAGCAGGCTGAGGGAAAAAATCGACGGTCTTAAACTGCCCGTGCTTATAGGCGTTGACGGAGGGGTACACCTCGATACCATCGTCGAGCTTGCGGCGGCAGGTGCGGACGTGTTTGTGTCGGGCTCCGAGATATTCTCGGGCAACAACCTTGAGAAAAATATAAAGCACCTCAAGGAGCAGATCGCGTCATTAAATCGCAAATGAAATGTGAAATGAATTTAAAAACCGGCCGGGCAGAGTAAATGAACAATCATATCCATGCCATCTTTATATCTGAATTTCTTTTCTTGAAACTCTATTCTATATAGCGATGTCTCAAACCCATGATATCACGGTAGGTCACAATGCCCATGATTTTGTTATCGGCATCCGTTACAGGCAGTGCACGAAAATTGTACCGCGTGAAAAACTCTGATGCCTTCCTGAGAGTGCTGTTGTGAGCTAAAGAGATGACATTATTGATCATCACATCTTTAAGAAATGCATGCTCTTCCGCTATCAATAATTCCTTGATGTCCAGTACTCCGATAAGATGCCTTTCATTATCAAGGATATACAGATACATTACCACGTCCTTGCCCTTTGCCGCATAGCGGTATTGTTTCTGTACCTGTTCCACTGTTACATCCGGTGAAAAGGATATAAAATCCTGGGTCGAGAAATCAAGAATGTTTTCCTCGTGATGTTCAATAATCGTGCGGATCTTGCGCGCATTTTCCGGATTAAGGCGTTTAAGGATTGCATCGGCCTCCGAGACCGAGAGCACTGAAAGAACATCCGCAGCCTGGCCCGTTGTCATTTCATCTACAAGCAGGGCAACTTTCTCAATCTTTAGAGATTCTACAAGGTCACGCTGTGCATTTGGATCGATTTCTTCCAATGTGTCGGATGCTTGCTCCTGATCGAGCTTCTCAAAAATTTCTGCACGCTGATTCGGCTCCATCTCTTCCAGGATGTCCGCCAGATCCACAGGGTGCATATCGGCGAGTTTCTCTTTCAGGATGTTTAATTTGACATCGCCTTGAAAACGTCCAATCTTTTCCGGCAGCGGCTGGATGTATTTCCATGAAACCGTCTGGTCCTGAATGTTCTTTGCGAAATTGTAGAAAAAATTTGCCAATTTGGTCAGATGCATGCGTCGTAAAAGTCCATACCGGCTGAGATCTACATCCGTGACATAAAGCCTGCCGCTTCTCAACACCAATTTTACATCATAAACGACTTCCAGATCCCGGCCTTTCAAATCAATGGCTTTCTTATCAATGATATGATCTTTAAGCAAAACGGCATTATCGTCCGGTTCGCCTTTATAGGGCGAGATATCGTCAACTACGGTAATTTGTTTTTCTTTTGTGAGAATGGTCCCGATTTTCTCCCATGGAATTACGGCATTCATACCAAAAGGCAGTGATATATAGAGATGCGTAACGTGTGGAAGTGTTCCGTTCTCTTTGATTATGAGATCTCTCAAGTTACCGATCTTTTTTTCGTTGAACATTATTTTGGCGCCCAGAAGTTCACTCAAAAAAAATGCAGTTTCATTTTCATTTTTTGTTGAGGCTGCTGCATGGTTCATGGCACGACCCCCGATCCCCCTTTTAGTGCCAGGGTGATAAATTTGAACAATAGAATCGCTATCATGAAAAATAAGTACAGACGCAGCATTATCAGGGAAAAGGATACCATATGGGTCATTTTTATCTGTGGTCGTTTATACTTTTCGTTGATATCATGAACCGCTGCAAAAAACCCGCGGAATATGTTTAAAACTTTTCTCATTTTATGCCTCCATACTACCTTCTACTTTAACAAACCTGGAAATACAACTGTAAGACTATATCCGGTTGATATGACGATCAAAGCTGCAACAATAGATATGTTTATGATATTTTCAAGCCTGTTATTCTTGTATTTTCCCATGATCTCCTCGTTGTTTAATAAGATGATAAGGAAAACCAGTGTCGCGGGCAAAAGTACAGTGGCTGCTACCTGCACGAACAGGGTAATCAATACCAGCGGTGCACCAGGCATCAAAGTTACCGTCCCTGCGAGCACCAGATCAAAGAAATAGTATGCGTAAAACCATTTTGCCTCTCTGACTTTATGATTCAATGAGTGCGCCCAGCCAAACACTTCGCCGAATGCCCATGAACTGGTAAGTGAAATGCATACCGCGCCTAACAGGCCCGCATCAAAAAGACCAATAGCTACAAACGTACCCACATATTTGTTGACCGGCATGAGTGCAATGGCGGCCTGTGCAGCACTTTGTATATCTTTCCCAAACAATACTTTGCCGGTAACAATAATGACAAAAATCGCCGCGATCACTGTCAGGATAGCGCCTGCCAGTGTATCTAATTTGCCCCAGAGTATGTCTTTCTCCTTCATTCCTTTATCAACAACGGTGCTTTGCTGAAAGAAAATCATCCATGGCGCTATGGTTGTACCGATGTTTGCCATTAGTAGAAAGAAAAGATTGTTAGTCAAACCGCCGGCCGGCATGTGTGGAATAAATCCGTGAAGCACCTCTTTTAATGGAGGTTGAAGAAAAAAGGCGGCCGGGACATAGATCATGTTTATAGCGCAAAACAATAATGCTAGTTTCTCCCATGTCCAGTAATGTCCCTGAAGCACCATAAAGCCCATGATACCCCAGCAGATTAGAACAGTAACGACGGGCGATACTCCAAAGATACTCAGTGCAGCAGTCATACCGATGAATTCAGTGATCATTGTCATCCAGTCGGTTAAAACCAGATCCAGAAGAGAAAACCATCCCCAGAATGATCCAAAAGAATAAAAGATTGCCTCCGCATGACCGCGTTTTGTAACGGCGCCTAGACGGACGGTCATTTCCTGCACGTAATATGCAACAGGTCCCAATAGGATCATGAACCACAGCAGGCTGTAACCGGTTTGAGCTCCTGTAACGGCATAAGTAGTGATGCCGCCCGCGTCATTATCAGCCACCATCACTATGATACCCGGACCGGCAACCAAAGCAAAAATCTTTAAAAATTTTACAACCCTTCGTATATCATAGTAGGCTGTGGACATTATATCCATTGATTTTATCCCTTACTTATAATTTTCGTTTCCAAAATTTTAACTCTCTTTTATATACTAAATCTGAATTGTCAAGAGGTTTGTGGTTTATGATCTGATATGGTGCACGGGAGGTCTTAATAGTTGTAATCTACGTATTTGTGAGTTATACATATAACGATAAAATAAAAAAATGTTTTACTAACGGCTTCAAATCCGGCGGGAGATGTTTTTTTAATATATTTTATATGGCCGATGTATCTATTAGATATGTAAAAGGTGTTGGTCCCCAACGGGCAAACCTGTTTGAAAAAAAGGGTATAAGAGATCTCATGTCTTTATTGTATTTTCTTCCCATAAGATATGAGGACAGGAGAGTAATCAAATCAATAGGTGATCTGCAGTATGGTAGAAAACAGGTCGTTGTTGGAGAGGTACATAAAATAGCTGTTAAGAACATCGGCCGTAGGAAAATCTTCGAGATGATTTTAAGAGATAGAACGGGTTATCTGTCACTCGTATGGTTTAATTTTGAATATCAACGCATGGTAAAAAGATTCAGGCAGGGTCTAAAATTACTTAGTTATGGTGATGTAAGGTTTTATAACAACCTTGCTCAAATGATTCATCCTGATATTGAGGAGCTTGATCAAGAGGATGACAATAGTCTTAGTTTTAACAGGATTGTTCCGATATACTCGGTTGTAGAAGGATTCTCCCAGAGGGTAATGCGGGGAATTATGAGGAACGCAATAGATAAATACGCACAGGAATTAATAGACCCGCTGCCGGTGCAGGTAAAAGAAAAATATATATTACCAGGCTTGCAGGAAGCCATATATAACCTGCATTTCCCCGGGAACGGGTTATCTATAGATGCGCTCAACAATAGAGGATCAATATTTCACAAAAGGGTTATATTTGATGAATTCTTTTTCTTTGAAATGGCTATAGCACTCAAAAAACAGTCAACAATGAAAAAGAACGGCATTATCTTTTCAGTGTCGAATGATGTTGTGAAGAGATTTGAGAAAAATCTTCCGTTCACGCTTACCAAGGATCAGAGAACATGCGTTAATGAGATATTCAAAGATATGTCATCTGGCTATCCGATGAATAGACTGCTTCAGGGTGACGTTGGCAGCGGTAAGACTGTCGTAGCTCTTTATGCTGCTATGCTTGCAATAAGCAACGGTTATCAGATTGCATTTATGGCTCCGACAGAGATACTCGCGGAACAGCATTACAAGACTATCGGCAATTTAACAAAAAATATGGGTATAAACATCGCCCTTCTTAAAGGTGATATATCAAATAACGAAAGAAAACAGCGTATTGACGAGCTTTCCAACGGCACATTGAATCTTGTAGTCGGCACACATGCACTGATCCAGCCGGATGTAAAATTCAAATCACTTGGATTGATCATTATAGACGAGCAGCACAGGTTTGGTGTAATGCAAAGGATGGAACTTAAAAAGAAGGGTAATAATCCACATACGCTTATTATGACAGCAACCCCAATCCCCAGGACACTAACAATGTCAGCTTATGGTGATCTCGACATCTCAATTATTAAGGAGCTGCCGCCCGAAAGAAAACATGTAAAAACCTATTTATTCTACAGAGATAGCCAGAGACAAGAGATTTATACTATACTTAAAGATGAAATGAAAAAGGGTCATCAGATTTATGTGGTTTATCCTTTAATTGAAGAATCTGATGTCTTAGAATTAAGGGCGGCAACAAAGATGTATGAGGAATTGAAATGTGTGTTTAACGAATACAAAGTTGAACTGCTTCACGGTAAAATAAAGGATGAAGAGAGAAACCTAATAATGAACAGATTCAGAACAGGTGAATCCAATATGCTTGTAGCAACCACCGTTATCGAGGTTGGTATTGATGTACCCAATGCAACCGTTATGCTTATAGAACATGCAGAGAGGTTCGGATTATCTCAATTACACCAATTAAGAGGCAGGGTAGGCAGAGGCTCTGAGGAAGCTATTTGCATACTTTATGCTCATGGTTTTACAAAAGATTCTAAGAAAAGACTCAGCGCTATGGTAAAAACGCATGACGGATTTAAGATTGCAGAAATAGATCTGGAAATAAGGGGGCCCGGAGAGATGCTTGGAGTAAAACAATCTGGGCTGCCTGATTTTAAAATTGCAAACATCGTATCCGATGTGGATATTTTAAAAATGGCTAAAGACGCTGCTTTTGATATAGTAAGCGGTGATATGCATGTGGATAAGGAGGCTTTATATAAGCATCTTTATGATTCGTACAAAAAGAATGTCTCATTTATCGAGGTTTAGTTTTAACCAAAAAAATGTATTTGGAAAAAAAAGAAAGACTGTGCACGAACAGGCTTCCATGCTGTATTTTTTTGAGTAATGATTGGACTGTATGAAAGTCGCTGTTTTAACACTCGGATGTAAAACGAATCAAGCTGAAAGCCTGACAATAGAACAGCATCTACGGAACTCGGGGCATGAGATTGTTAAGCTTTCAGACTCACCCGATCTCTGTATCATCAATACCTGCACGGTAACATCAAAGGCCGATCTGGAATCAAGACAATTGCTAAATAGGGCGATGAGAAACAAAGCAAAGGTTATCTTTACAGGGTGCTATGCAGAACTTAATCAGGATACATTAAGGTCATTTTATAATAGTATCGAGGTTGTTGGTAATTCCGGGAAAGATGATATTGTAAACAGAATCCCGGTAAATGAACGTTCAGATGGTGTAAAACCAATGATTACGAGGCATAGGCCTGCCGTTAAAATCCAGGATGGATGCAATTACAACTGTTCGTACTGCATAATACCGAGGGCGAGGGGCAGATCGAAAAGTATATCTGCCGGTGAAATTATAGAAAAAATAAATGAGTATGAGTCGCTTGGTTATAAAGAGGTCGTTTTAACAGGTATACATATAGGGCATTACGGCATCGACCTCCTGCCCGGGAAAAACCTTTCATGGCTTATTAAGGAGATACTCGCGCATACACGTATATCAAGGGTAAGAATCAGCTCACTCGAGATTAACGAGATAGATGGATTATTCATTGAGTTACTTAAAGAGAAGAGGATATGTCCGCATCTCCACATACCGCTTCAAAGCGGAGACAGCCGTATACTAAGTTTTATGCGCAGGCCATATTCAATAAATGATTTCGTATTGGGCGTCGAAAAAATCTTATTAATTAAGCCCGATATGGCAATCGGCACAGATGTTATTGCAGGATTTCCCGGTGAAGGTGAAGATGAATTTGAGCATACGAGGCAACTGGTATCAGCAGTGCCGTTTGCGTATATCCATGTATTCCCATATTCTAAAAGACCGGGTACAAAGGCCAATGATATGCCAGGACAGGTTCATGACGGTATCAAGAAAAAAAGGGTAATAACTTTACGGGACATAGGTAGAGAAAAAAGGGCTGATTATATAAAAAGACATATAGGTAAAACCATCGAGGTTATCTTTGAGGAGAAGCGTGAGCAGGGCATTATCGGCACGTCGGACAATTATATAAAGGCATTTACAGGGAGCAGGTATGGTTTGGTTGATACGGGTATTATACGGGTCAGTGTCCGTGCTTATGAAGACGGCATGGCTATTGTGGACATACCGGGTTTCTGATTGACCGTAACATGTTTGATATTGTCAAATTTTATTACAGTAATTTCTGGATAAATGGCGTTTTTTATGATTGAATAGAATTTATTATGTTATACTCCGGCGTAATTGAAAAAAAAGAAAAAAAACTTATACAGCGAATGCAGGAGCTCGGCATTAATGAGTTTGATATCGTTGAAAAATTTATTCGCTCACAGGGGCATGGCGGGCAGCATTTAAACAAAACATCAACGTGCGTTTATCTTAAACATTTACCCACTTCTATAGAGGTAAAGATGCAGAGGGAGCGTTCTCAGTCATTAAACCGATTTCTCGCAAGAAGGCTGCTGGTTGATAAAATAGAAGAACAGATAAAAGGCAGGCAGAGCAAAATACAGCGGGAAATAGAAAAAATCAAAAGACAAAAGAGAAAACGTTCCAAACGTGCAAAGGAAAAACTTCTTGTTGAAAAGAGGCTGCACTCCATAAAAAAATTCATGCGTGAAAAAGTAACCGATGAGGTATAAATTTTAAAAGTATGAAAAAAAGAACAGGTATTAAAAACCTCGCGTACAGGCTTGGTAAAAAGCTAATTTCTACTAATAAAACCATCTCAACGGCGGAATCATGCACAGGCGGCATGATCGCAAAGTTTATAACCGATATTCCGGGCAGTTCAAAATACTATAAGGGTGGTATCGTAAGTTATTCTAATGAGACTAAGGTAAAAATACTTGGTGTTGACAATAAGTTATTGGAAAAGCACGGCGCTGTATCAAAGGATGTTGCAATCGCAATGGTTAAGGGTGTCCAAAAGCTGATGCAAACTGATTTTGCAGTAGCAGTAACAGGCATAGCAGGGCCCGATGGAGGCACATACAAAAAGCCAGTTGGGCTTGTCTACATTGCCGCGGCTTACGGGGATGAAGTTATTGTAAAAAGGTTTAGCTTTTATAGGAATAGGGACCTGAATAGAAGATTGACAACATTCAATGCTTTAAAAATGGTTTTCGAAAAAACGGAAGAATAATTCTTAACCTGAAAGATTCATTTAAAAAACCGTACCATTTTTTTTAAATGATCAGATGATCTTAAATGAGGTTGTTGACAATAATATCGGGTTAGCATAAAAAATATCAATCTTAAGAAGAGGTTAATTTATGAAGATAGTTCAAAAAAAAGAAAGACTCGGGTTAACTGTAAAGATCATTAAATCCCACCTTATTGAAGGACAATTGAAGCATGGTGAGGATATCGGAATAAAGATAGACGAAACACTGCTTCAGGATGCAACAGGCACAATGGCCGCACTCCAGTTCGAGGCAATGGGCATACCAAGGGTAAAGGTAAAAAGGGCATTTGCATTTGTAGATCACAACATGCTTCAGACCGGCTTTCAGAATGCGGATGATCACAGATTTCTTCAGACCTTTTCAAACAAGTACGGAGTGTATTTCTCAAAGCCTGGCAATGGTATATGCCACCAGGTGTATCTTGAAAGGTTTACAAGACCTGGTATCATTTTACTTGGGGCCGACAGTCATACGCCTAACGCAGGAGCAACCGGCATGATAGCAATAGGTGCAGGCGGTCTTGATGTAGCCGTAGCAATGGCTGGTATGCCTTATTATACAAAGATGCCTGCTGTCGTGCATGTAAGGCTTACAGGCAGGCTTAAGCCGTGGGTAGCGTCAAAGGATATAATGCTTGAGCTTTTGCGGCGGCTTACTGTCAAGGGCGGCGTTGGAAAAATCTTTGAGTTCGGGGGAGCGGGCGTTAAAACCCTGTCTGTGCCTGAGCGTGCAACTATAGCTAACCTTGGTGCAGAGCTTGGTGCGACAACATCCATTTTTCCTTCTGATGAAAGGGTGCTTGAGTATTTTAAGCTTCAGAAGAGAGATAAGGATTTTAAGCCATTAAGCGCAGACCCTGATGCAGAGTACGATGAGGTTGTAGACATAGCACTTGATAAACTTATGCCAATGGTTGCAAAACCATCAATGCCGGATAAGGTAGTTCCGGTAACAGAAGAGGAAGGCAAGGATGTAAGGCAGGTATGTATAGGAAGCTGCAACAATTCATCTTATGATGACCTCATGCTTGTCGGGGCAATGCTAAAGGGTAAAAAGGTGCATCCGGATGTAAGCCTGACAATCACACCCGGTTCAAAACAAGTTTTTGAAATGGTTACAGCGTCTGGGGCACTTCAGCACATGATCAGCGCAGGCGCACGTATACTCGAAGCTGCTTGCGGGCCGTGTATAGGTATGGGACAGGCGCCTCCATCAGGTTCTGTTTCAATAAGAACAATGAACCGAAACTTTCTCGGCAGAAGCGGCACCCCGGATGACAGGGTTTATCTTGCGAGTCCTTACGTTGCAGCAACATGTGCATTAAAAGGTAAGATATATGATCCAAGAAGGCTTGGTCAAAAGCCGCCTGTTGTAAAAAAAGCAGCGGGTATGATAATTGATGACAGCAACATCATCAAGCCGTCTTCAAAACCTGAGAAAGTAGTTGTGGAAAAAGGACCCAATATAAAACCACTTCCATTACGGAATGAGCTTGAAGATGCGATAACATCGGTTGTCCTTATCAAAGTTGGTGATAACATAACAACGGACCATATCATGCCTGCCGGCGCAAAGGTGTTGCCGTTCAGATCAAATATTCCAGCTATCTCTGATTTTGTTTTCTATAATATGGATCCTGAATTCCCAAAACGTGCAAAACAATACGGGGGCGGTGTCATAGTAGGCGGAAGTAACTATGGTCAGGGTTCAAGCAGGGAACATGCTGCCCTTGCACCGATGTTTCTCGGCATAAAGGCTGTAATTGCAAAGTCCTATGCACGTATACACCGTGCAAATCTGATAAACTTCGGGATACTTCCATTGATCATAAAGGATCAGGTCTCTTTTGATTTAATAGAGCAGGGCGATACGATTGTTATAGAAGATATCAGAGAGCATGTCAAAAAGGATGATCGCATGAATGCTTCTATAAAAAACAAGGACAAAACGGTTGAGGTTTACATTGATACGAATGGAAGAGAGAGGAAGATACTTCTGGCCGGCGGCCTTTTAAACATGATAAAACTGGAGGCATAAACAATGGCACAATGGTATAAAATATCCTGTAAAAACTGCGGTTATACAAATGAACTCATTTTAGGCTCATCTGTAACTGCGGATAGTTTGAAGGACTTGAACGAAGATGCCGCGGATTTTAAAATTTTTGAATGTAAAAAAGATCATGAGCTTTTCACAATTGATGTACACAGCAGCGATTTTGACAACAAATGTCCTGTATGCGGTGCCACGGTAACAGAGATAGACATAGAAGATATTGATAAACATACCTGTCCAAAATGTGACAGCAAAACACTCGGTATAGAGCCGGTAGTACATTAAGTGGAATGAAGTGGGTTTTTAAATTCCCCGCTATCAAGAAGGGCACTGGAGTATTGTCTTTTATTCCACCGGCAAGGGAGAAAGATCATTGTATTTTTGGGTTAAGATGAAATACGATCAGTTTAATCTCTGTCATTTCCTCTATTGCGAATCCAGGACCTTCCCTGCCAATGCCCGATTCTTTCATACCTCCGTAAGGCATTAGATCTATCCTGAAATTAGGTATTTCATTTATTAAAACACCACCAACCTCAAGCGACTGTGCATATCTCCATGCCTTATTTATATCGTTTGTATAAACACCCGCCTGGAGTCCGTACCTTGAATCATTGACCATGTTTATAGCCTGCTCATCATCTTTGAAACTATTAACAACGATCAGGGGACCAAACACCTCATCTTTGATGACCCTGTCGGTTTGTTTCGTATTTATAAGCACAGAGGGCGACATCATATGCCCGTTAACCTCTGCACCGCATACAAGTTCAGCGCCATTTTTTACTGCTTCATCTATCCACGATTTGACCCTCAAAGCATCGCTATTTGTGATCATTGGGCCAACATCCGTACTGTCGTTTAATGGATCCCCGGTTTTTAGAGACTGCGCTTGTTTTGCAAGCGATTCAACAAACCTGTCGAATATACTCTCATGCACATAAACTCTCTGTATCGATATGCAAACCTGTCCTGCCTGGGAGTAGCCCCCGAGTGCTATCCTTTTTACAAGGGGATCCGGGTTTGCATCATCGCATATAACCACGGCAGAGTTTGAACCAAGTTCCATTACAACCTTTTTAAGCCCTGCGTTCTTCGTGATCCATTCACCTACATCCTTGCTGCCTGTAAATGTTATAACCCTGATATCCGGGTGCGTAACGAGTGCAAAACCGATCTTTGAGCCAGAGCCTGTTAAAACGTTTACAGTCTCGGGCGGAGCACCGGCATCAACAAAAGCCTGACCGATCATTTCACCCGTTGATGATGTCGCCTCAGCTGGCTTCAGAATAAAGGCATTTCCTGCCGCGAATGCGGGTGCTATTTTATGAAGTGATAGATTTAGAGGAAAGTTATATGGTGATATGGCAGCAACAATGCCTACTGGAACGCGTATGAAAAGTCCTGTCTTGCCTCTGCCTGTTGGTGCTGACTCCATCGGAACTGTTGAGCCATGCAATCTTTTTGCCTCTTCTGCCGACCATGTAACCGTTTCTATTGCCCTTGAAACCTCTGTCCGTGCCTCTTTAATGGTTTTTCCCATTTCCGATGATATATTAACCGCAAATTGTTCATGCCGTTGTCCGAGCAAGGACGCAAGATTCATGAGAATTTTATATCTGTCATGTGATGTAAGTTTTGATAGCTTTTCAAAACCTTTTTTTGCGGCATCAACTGCTTTTTGGACATCCGGCTCTAACGCCATTGAGACCTCTGCCGCAACAGAGCCGTTGTAAGGATTTTTAACTATGACTTTATTGCCGGATTCTATTCTTCTACCGCCTATAATCATATGATACTCCTTATTTTTTTCAAATGCATTTTTTGAGTTTATATAATTATCGAATTTCGTCTATAATGCAATGCTACATTTATTGCATGCTAATGTTGACATTTTCATTCTTGTAATCATAGTAAAGCAAGCCCGTGAAAACAATAAACATAAGGTTTATGCTCCATGTAAGTATGGATCCAATATAGGGGATTATTTGCAAGACAAATCCTAATATCCACATTAGCAGGAACCCTCTTATCCATGCTGACCAGAATACATTTTTTTTTGTAAGCACGGCCTCTTTCGCAATGGTAAAGCCTTCAAAAGGACCCTTGTTTTCTGCTATTACCGGGTATGCCCAGAAGAAAAAACCCCCATAATTTTTACCGACAAAAAATATATAAAGTATAAATAATATGCCGTATATAATCCCCAAAAAGGGTACGAGCACAGGTAGAAAGGGCAGGAATATATATGAAAAACCTCCAACTATCAGTGAACCGAGTTTGTTTCCTGTATATGAAAACACCTCATCAAAGTCGATAGTGGTTGTTTCATTCCTGTGTTTTAAAAGTAGTCCGGCACCTGCAAAAGTTACAACCCATATAAGTATGCTAACGATCATGCTTAACATAAGTACAAATGTGAAATGACTGAACTCTTTTATTATGGCAGGTCCCCTTGTGGTATGCATAATATTTTTCATTATCATAATCATACCGCCTGATATGTATGTCTGTGAAACTATGCCCCATACAGTACCAAGCACTACAGGTATTATAAATACGATATAATATTGCCGTGAAAGCAATATTGTCTCTTTCAGGGCTTGTGAAAATACTTCTTTTACATTACCTTTTATATCCATTGGATATCCTTTTCAACTATCAACAAATTTTCAGGCATAGCACGGATGGGCAAAGATTTCACGCTCTCTAAGTTCTTACGCCTCTTGTAAATCTATTCGTCGATAGATGCCTCATTGTATTAAGTGCTAATACCTGTAACAGATCCTTTCTTGGGTATACCACCCTTTTCATAATGGATGGGATTGAATAAAATCTTTTATAGGCATATATTAAGCCGTCCTCTAATTGTTTTTTTATAAGTTTTTTGTGTCTGAAAACCACATGGTTTGCATCGTATTTTGACCAATCTTTATGCAATAAGAGTCCCTGTTTCTCCATCTGTTCAAATAGTTCTGTACCTGGAAACGGCGTTAGTATATAAAAATTTGCTCCATCGAGTTTATTTTCAATGCCGAATTTAACCGTACGTTCAAAAATACCTTCATCATCATTTTCAAGTCCAAAAATGAATGAGCCGAATACCTTTATACCCGACGATTTTATGGTTGCTATCGCCTCTTTATACTTATCTCCCATGTTAAAAGACTTATGTATGGATTTAAGATTTTCTGTAGAGATTGTCTCTATACCGATGAACAGCCACTCGCATCCGCTTTCACGTGCAAGCTCGAGTAGTTCCGGGTTTCTCGCTATACGCATGTCGCCCTGGCCTACCCACTTAACACCAAGAGGTTTCATTCTTCTAAAAAGTTCTTTTGAGTGTTTTATGTCCCCGTAAATGTTATCATCAACAAATGCTATCCATTTATCGTTGATGGCTTTGATCTCCGTTATAATATCGTCAATGGGTCTATGCCTGAAATGATGGCCCCAGAATTCCGTAACAGAACAATATGTACAATTGTGGGGGCAGCCTCTTGAGGTCATAATCGGACTCGGCATTGAGTATGACTTTTTATTGATAAGGTCGCGTCTGACAAAACCAAGCCCGTTAAGCGGTATCTCCGTTGTACCCTTGTACAACCTTTTTAATTGCCCGCCTGTTAGATCGTTTATCAGGTTCTGCCAGACATTTTCTACTTCACCTACAACAACGGTATCAGCATGTTGTAATGCCTCTTCCGGCAGCATTGAAACGTGTATACCTCCGAGTATTACCTTTGCACCCTTTTGCCTGTATATATCGGCAATCTCGTAAGCCCTGTTTATAACGGCGGTCATGCCTGTTATGCCTACGATATCAGGGATATCGGTGAAATCGATGTCTTTTACATTTTCATCAATGATCTTTATATCAAAGTTTTCAGGCGTTAATCCGGCTATTATAGGCAGATTGATCGGAACCAGTGATGCCCTTCTCCTCCTGTGCTGTTTATCTCTGTTCTTTGCTGGTGCGGGATATATTAAATGTATCTTATAGCGTTTAGGAATATTTATTGCTCCACTCTTTTATTAATACATAAACATTAGTTATGAAAAAAATAAAAAGCAAGTGAAAAATCTTTAGCAATTGTACACGCCATGAAGTTTTTTATTTGACATTTTAATCAAAAAGTATTTTTAAAGATCATGACAGAAATAGCTTATTTGTTAATCGGCTCTAACATGAATGATAGAGAAGAAATGCTTTTAAAGGCACTTGATGCCATATCCGGATATATTAATACGGAAGAAATAAAGGTATCTTCTCTTTATGAAACAGAGCCAGTTGGTATAGGTTCAGAAGATGATCTGCAGGATTTTTTAAATACCGTTGTCGCGGTGGGAACAGACTTAAACCCATTTACATTGCTTAAACTCATACAAGAGACAGAATATGAACTTGGCAGGATAAGGCATGAGCCAGTGCATGTCAAACATTCGAGAATTATCGATATAGATATACTTTTGTTCGGAGAACGGATAATTTTTACAAGAAATTTGATTATCCCGCATCCAGAGTTACATGAAAGAAGATTTGTTTTAGAACCTCTTTCAGAAATTGCTGGAAATATGATACATCCATTGTTTAATTTGACTATAGACGAAATAAAAAATATGAATACTGACAAACATTATGTGAAACCATATAGCAGTAATAAGGGGGCGAGATGGCCGTTAAAGAGCTAAAGGTACTAAATCAAAGGTTATACGAGATAACGCAGGCGATAGCGGATGCTATTGTACCTCAGGGCGGTGCGTTTGAGATTGGAGCAAAGGATATAGACACTGCTCTGATCTTCGATCATTATATTGATAGAATGTCAAAGCTTCAGTTAAAATTTATCAAATACGTAATATACATGTTTGAATACTCTCCGATGTTTACAAAGCTAAAAAGATTTACAAGGATGTCTTCTAACGAAAGGTTAAATTATCTTAAAGAATGGGAAAACAGTAAGCTCTCATCAAAAAGACAGATATTGATTATGATGAAACTACTGCTGATGATGTGTTTTTATTCCAATAATGCAGCACAGGATGCCATTGGTTATCATGAATCAATTGGGGATCACCCCGATTGTCTCATAAAAATTTAAGGGAGAGAATATGTTGTTTACATATAAAGATATAAGCAAGGACTTAATCGAACAGCCGGATGTATGTATAATAGGTTCTGGTGCAGGCGGAGCTGTAATGGCAGATGTGCTAAGCGGAGCGGGTCTTGATGTTGTTGTTGTTGAAGAGGGAGGGTATTATGATAAAGCGAGATACGGAAATTATAAACCCTATGAATCTTTGAAGATACTTTACAGGGATTATGGTGCCACTTTTGCACTAACTTCTGTTCCTATAATGATACCCATTGGCAGGGCTATCGGAGGCACAACGGTAATAAACTCAGGGACATGTTTCAGAACACCCGAAGCTATTTTGGATCAATGGTCCGAAAGCTTTGGCGTTTTAAAAGCCTCTCATAAAGATATGGAAACATATTTTGACAGAGTTGAAAAGACAATTAATGTTGTACCCGTTGATCCGAATATACTTGGTAAAAACGGGCTCATTTTTAAAAGGGGTGCTGATGCACTCGGTTTAAGTAATGGCATGCTAAAACACAACATAATCAACTGTCATGGCTGCGGCAGGTGTGCGTTTGGATGCCCTACCGATGCAAAACAAGCTGTTCATCTGAACTTTATCCCGTCCGCGATAAAGCATGGTGCAAGGATATATGCGAATGCAAAAGTGGAAAAAATCATTCTTGAAGGCAGGATAGTAAAAGAAGTACGTGGAAGCATCCTCAATGAGCAGACAGAAAATAAATTGTACAACTTCACTATAAAACCAAAGTTACTTGTGATATCGGCAGGCGCCATATATACGCCATATATACTCGATAAAAACGATATAAAACTTTCTCCCGAGCTTGGGAAAAACCTGACAATCCATCCCGCCGCAAGAGTGGCAGCAATGTTTGATGAACTCGTTGAGGGTTACAAAGGCGTACCGCAGGGCAATTATGTAGATGCCTATGCAAGTGAGGGTATTATGTTTGAGGGGGTTTTTGTTCCGCCTGAGGTAGGATTGTCCGTTGCAGGAACGATCGGATTAGAGGCTAAGGAATTTGCATTACATTACAATAACCTTGCTACATTTGGTGTTATGGTTTCCGATCACAACTCCTCCGGCAATGTAAGGTCGGGTATCGACAATAAACCATTCATATCTTACCGCCTGCATCCTTATGACACAAAAAAACTGGTAAAGGCAGTTGCAATTGCATCGGAGATCTTTTTTGCAGCAGGGGCAAAATGGGTAAATCCGAGCATTTATGGATTTGAGTCATTCAAAAAACAGGATGAAATATCTAAATTGTTCAAAAGAAAAATCAACGCAAAATCGTTTGAGTTGATGGCTTTTCATCCACTTGGAACTGCAAGAATGGGTGAGATACAGGGGCATACGGTTGTTAATTCTTACGGTAAGGTTCATAATCTGGATAATATGTTTATATCTGACGGCAGTATTGTTCCAACGTCACTCGGCGTAAACCCTCAGATTACAATTATGTCATTATCAATGAGGAATGCTGAGCATATAATAGAGAATAAAGAGAAGTTTCTAAAATGAATGGATTTATTCATACACGGATTTGTGATTTGCTTGGTATTGAGTACCCCATACTGCTTGGAGGTATGGTTTATGTTTCGTATGCTCCGCTCGTCGCCAGGGTATCGGAAGCCGGAGGTCTTGGTGTTATAGCGGGCGGTTCATTTTTGACAAAAGAAGAAATAAAAAAAGAGATAGAAAAAACAAGGAAACTTACCGATAAACCGTTTGCTCTTAATATACCGATGATCTATCCTACCGCATCGGAACTGATCGATATCGCTATTGAAAGTAAACTGAAGGTGGTCATAACTTCAGCAGGGTCATCGTCAACATTTACACAAAAACTCCATGACGCGGGTATAAAGGTCGGGCACGTTGTTCCTTCTGCAAAGCTTGCAAAAAAGGCGTATAACGCGGGTGTTGATTTCATTATTGCAGAAGGTATTGAAGCGGGCGGGCATGACAGCCCTCTCGAGATTACAACAATGGTGTTGATTCCGCAGGTCGTAGATAACGTAAAAATACCGGTTGTAGCCGCGGGCGGTATGGCAGATTATAGAGGATTTGTCGCTGCAAGAGCACTTGGGGCACAGGGCATACAAATGGGTACGAGGTTTATCGCCTCTATTGAGGCACCCGTGCATGATGCATTCAAACAGGCTATAATAAAGGCAGAGGACGACTCCACCATTCTGACTGGAAGGAGTATAGGTAAACCCGTGCGTGTAATTAAAAACAAATTGTCGGAACAGATTCTCGCACTTGAAAAAAGTGCAGTTACTGAAATGGAGTTGCTTTCTTTTATCGGGCCGGGCAGAAGCAGGGCAGCGGCTATAGAGGGAGACGTAGAGAACGGCTCTGTTATGAGTGGAGAGATAGCAGGGCTCATAAGCTCTATAAAATCCGTAGAAGAAATAATGCATGAGATAGTCTCAGGCTCTCAAACACTTCTAAAGGAGCTTGTTCCCTGACCATGGAGTATACTGACGTTAAAAGCTGCTTAACCTGTGCATGGAGAGAAACATGCAAAAAAAGATTTTCTACAATTGAGGATATCGGTCTTAAATGCCCCGAATATACCTACGATGTAACCCTTGATAAAAAGTTAAAAGAACACCAAAACGCCGCTGTTGAAAACAAGAATAAACTATGAGACAACTGTACGGACTAATTAAAAGTGCTGTGGAGGTTTATGTTAACGGCAGCATGAAATCGCAAAACATTACTATTAACATACCAAAGCATGAAGGGCATGGAGAATTCTCAAGTAATATAGCATATGAACTTTCACACACTGTAAGAAAACCGCCTTTCGAAATTGCATCGGATTTGAAAACGATTATTGAAAAGTCTGCAGGCGCAATCAATATCATAAATAGTATTGAGGTTGTAAAACCGGGCTATTTAAACTTTGTGATGACAGAGCTATTCTGGATCGATGCACTCGATGATATCATCAAAATAGGTGAACGATACGGATTAAACACGATCGGGAATGGGAAGAGCGTGTTGATAGAATTTGTAAGTGCAAACCCAACTGGTCCAATTCATATCGGGCATGGCAGAGGTGCTGTTGTCGGCGATGTCCTGTCAAGGCTTTTTTCTGCATCGGGGTACAATGTTAAAAAGGAGTATTGATATGAGCTTCATC
>JAMDCL010000006.1:0-2665 GCA_023489065.1 Deltaproteobacteria bacterium
GCGTTATCCTGAGGGCCGACGGCATAGAGCCGTATTATCAGCTTATCGTCGATAAAGACGGTCCGCTCGATACGCTCGAGGTGCGGGTTGAGGTGAGCGACCGGATCCCGTTCGATGAAATAAAGGTCCTTGAGACCATGGAGAAAAAGATCGAGCACGATATCAAGGACTACCTCGGCGTGAATGCAAAGGTAAAGCTCGTCGAGCCCAAGGGCATCGAGCGCAGTGCGGGCAAGGCAGTCAGGGTAATCGACAAACGGAAAAAATAACAGCAACCCGCAAAAATGCATTTGTAAAACAAAAAAGTTTGTTTGTTGGTTCGACGCAAGGAAAGAGTTTGAGACGATGCGAAGTAAAACACCTGCGAACTGCTTGCAATGCTTTCACAGTATTCTGCGTGGAATACTTCTCATCAACACGAGAGGTAAGGTATGAGGATTTCGGTTCACCCGGTTCTCAAAAGAGCGTTGTTTTACGAGCAGAGACGAACAACTTTTCCCTTGTTCTCCAATCACTGATTTCGCAAACTTTCTTACTGCGTTTTCATAATTATGCGAAGCCGATGATCTTCAGGACCTTATCGATATCCGGGTCCGTTATAACAGGCTGTTCGAATGTTTTGAGCGCAGTGTCCGGATCTTTGAGGCCGTGTCCCGTCAGCGTGCACACGATGTTTGATCCTGACTTGAAATAATTCCGGCTGTTCATTTTTATGAGGCCTGCAATGGATGCCGCGGATGCAGGTTCGCAGAATACACCTTCCATACTGGCGACAAGCTTATACGCATGGAGGATCTCTTTGTCCGATACCATATCGATAAGACCGCCTGATTCATCCCTCGCCTGTTCCGCTTTCTTCCAGCTCGCCGGGTTTCCGATCCTTATTGCGGTTGCAATGGTTTCGGGATTTTTTACCGGGAAACCTCTCACGATAGGAGCAGCGCCCTCTGCCTGAAAGCCGACCATAACCGGCAGTTTGTCCGTATACCCTTTGTTCCTGTACTCCTTGTAGCCCATCCAGTATGCGGTTATGTTCCCTGCGTTGCCGACAGGAAGAACGTGGTAGTCGGGGGGCATTGCAAGCTGGTCGCATACCTCGAATGCCGCTGTTTTCTGTCCTTCGAGCCTGTACGGGTTTAAGGAATTGACCAGTGTTACGGGATATTTCTGGGAGATCTCCCGTACCAGTTTTAAGGCATCATCGAAATTCCCTCTTACCTGTATCACCACTGCTCCGTGGACGATGGCCTGTGAAAGTTTGCCGAGCGCTATCTTGCCTTCCGGTATGATCACGTATGCCTTGATGCCTGCGGATGCAGCGTAGGCCGAGGCCGAGGCCGATGTGTTCCCGGTCGAAGCGCATATAACGGCCTTTGAATTCTGTTTCTTCGCCATGGACACCGCGACGGTCATGCCCCTGTCTTTGAACGAGCCCGTAGGGTTGAGACCTTCATACTTCAGGTAAATATGGAGAGAAGGGTTTATAAAAGAACTGAGGTTCTTCGCGGGGATCAGAGGGGTGTTGCCCTCATGGATCGTTACGATCTGTTCGTCCTCTACCTCGGGGAGGAACTGCCGGTATTTTCTTATTACGCCTCTGTAAGCTGTCATCGTTATATAACCTCTTCTTCTATTCTGATAAATCTTGTCTTTTCTTTTACCACCCGTAATCTGTCGATGATACCGAGGGCCTTCGTCAGGTTCGCCTCTGTGGCAGCGTGCGTCATAATGACGATCGGTACGACGTTTCCGGCGCTTTTGCCTTTCTGTATCACCGACTCTATGCTGATACTCTGCATACCCAATACCTTTGCGATACTCGCGAGTACCCCGGGCTTGTCGAGTACGGTAAAACGCAGATAATACCGCGTTCTTATCGTCCCGATATCTATTATCTTCAGATCCCGTTTGTCTGTAAAGATATTTTGTCTTAAAAGTGTTCCGTTATGATGATTCAGTTTTCTGGATATAGCAACAATATCGCTCACAACCGCACTTGCAGTCGGCATCATGCCCGCGCCTCTGCCCACGAACAATTGCGATCCTATGGAGTCTCCTATGATATGAATACCGTTGTAGACATCGTTGATCATGGATATAATCGTTCCTTTTGCCACCATTGCCGGGTGAACCCGCGCACTGACAGCGTTTCCCTCTCCCTTTGCAACGGCGAGCTGTTTTATGACGTATCCCAGCTCATCTGCGAATTTTATATCGGTCTGTGTTATATGCCGTATCCCTTCGACATGCATGTTTTTCATGGACACACTGCCGCCGTAGGCAAGCACGAGCAGGATGGTCAGTTTATGCGCGGCATCGATACCGTCGACATCGAGTGAAGGGTCTGCCTCGGCATAGCCGTTTTTTTTTGCCTCCCCGAGAACGTCTTCAAACTCACCGCCCTGTGCCGTCATCTTCGAAAGGATGTAATTGGATGTGCCGTTTATGATGGCGGAAATCGAGAGAAACCGGTTTGCGATAAGGCTGTTGCTGAGCGCGTTGATAATGGGTATCCCGCCGCCCACCGAGGCCTCGAAGCCTACGTATACCCCGTTTTTATCCGCTGCCCTGAATATCTCCGCTCCATGACTTGCGATGAGCGCCTTGTTCGCGGTGACCACGCTCTTGCCTCTTTTTATCGCCTTGAGGACGAACTCTCTTGCAT
>JAMDCL010000006.1:2675-6588 GCA_023489065.1 Deltaproteobacteria bacterium
GTCCCTTTTCAGATCAAGGTCTGCTACTCTCGTGAGCTCGATGTCCAGTCCGGTCCTTTGCTTCAGCAGCCCTTTTTTTTCCTGCAGGGTCCTCACCAATCCGGTGCCTATGGTGCCGAAGCCTGCGAGCCCTATTTTTATCCTTCCGTTTTTCATCTGTGTAATACCTTCTTTATGCCCCGTATTGCCTGCTGCGTGCGTTCTTCGTTTTCGATGAGAGAAAATCTCAAATATCCCTCCCCGTAATCTCCGAATCCTATGCCAGGTGACACCGCAACCTTTCCCTCGCTCAGGAGCAGCTTTGTAAATTCGAGGGAACCGAGCTTCTTGAATTGTTCGGGCATGCCTGCCCATACGAACATCGTTGCCTTTGGTTTTTCTATGTGCCATCCGATCCTGTCCAGTCCGTCAATCAGAGCATCCCTTCTCTTCTTGTAAAGACTTGCGATGTCATGGACGGGTTCAACGGGCCCGTTCAAAGCGGTTATTGCAGCAATCTGTATAGGCTGGAACATGCCGTAGTCGAGATAGCTCTTGATCCGTGAAAGTGCGAAGATCATTTTCTGGTTGCCCACGGCAAACCCCACACGCCAGCCCGGCATATTGTAGCTTTTGGACAGCGTATAAAATTCGACCGCGATATCTTTTGCACCCGGTATTTCGAGTATGCTCGGTGCGCGATACCCGTCGAACACCAGATCCGCATAAGCAAGGTCATGGATGACATACAGTTTATTTTCCTTAGCAAAGGAAACGACCTTTGCAAAAAAATCGCGATCCACGACGGCAGTCGTCGGATTATGGGGGAAAGATAGTATCAGCAGCTTGGGTTTTGGCCAGTTGTTTTTGATTGCCTTTTCCAGCTCTTCGAAGAATGTCCCGTCCGTGGAGAGCGGTATGGCACGCACATCGCCCCCTGCGATAATGACAGAGTAGGGATGTATGGGATACGCCGGGCCCGGTACGATGGCAACATCGCCTTTGTCGATCATCGCGAGCACAAGGTGTGCAATGCCCTCTTTTGCCCCGAGGGTTACTATCGATTCGGTTTCGGGGTCAACATAAACGTCGTATCTGCGCTTGTACCAGTCGGATATCGCGACCCTGAGTTTGTAGATACCCCGGGAAACGGAGTACCGGTGGTTTTTCCCGTTCTGTGCCGCCTCTATCAGCTTGTCGACGATATGATGCGGTGTGGGCTGATCGGGATTACCCATACCAAGGTCGATAATGTCCTCGCCTTCCCTCCGTGCCTTCATTTTCAGCTCATTTACGATGTTGAAAACATAGTAAGGAAGACGTGTGATTCTCGGAAAATCACTAAAATCCATATCCATCTTATTCCTCCGTATCTCTTTTAATCAGAAATGCAGCGGGAATACAATAATTTTTTGCAGAATGAACAGCACACGAAGCGATTATGCGGCCGTATGGCGAGTGGTCCTTCACCGAAAATCAGAAATCTTGACAGAGCCGCTGTTTTTGTTCACAATAATAACAGGAGGAACGTATATGAGAAGACTATTCTTTCTAATTTTTGGTATTTCAGCCTTTGCATTCTTTTTCGGTTCGTGCGCCCCGCCTGCAAATAATAACAGCAGACCAGTAGTATATACCTATGCAAGCGGACCAACAGCGTATACATCCCCTGCCGGTGTAACAGCTCCTGATGCGCTTGCCATAGACGCATCCGGCAATGTCTGGGTGCTGGGTCAGGCGGGCGGTCTTGCAGAAATAAACCCACAGAACGGCAAGATTATTACAACCACCCCCTTGCCGGGATGTAGTTCTGGCTCAAATTATTATGCTGGTATAGCAATTGGCGTTTCAGGAAATATTTGGGCAGTAAATAATGCATGTGATTTTGCTGTTGAAGCGAACCCTTCCACCGGGACAATATATACGCCTTACACAACCGGTACAGCGCCTTACGGAATTGCAATTGATGCGTATGATAATGTCTGGGTAGGAGACAATGGAAATTATTCGTCACCTCCATTTAGCAGCTCAGTAACAGAGATTCCTGTGTCGGGCCCTTCACAATCATTTTCTCAAGGCAACTCACTGAGCTCAATCTGTTCGGAGTCTGTAGCAATAGACAGCGCCGGATATGTGTGGCTATCTGGATGTGGGTATGTTCATACATTTGACCCAAGTGGCGCTCCTGCAGGCTCATACAAATTTCCCTTCGGTAACCCCGGGAGTATTGCCATTGGTTCTGGCGATAATGCGTGGGTAACGGATTATGATACTGTCTATGAACTAAGCCCGAACGGTACTTTTACCGGTACGTATCACGTTGGTTTGAATAATTCTATCTTCCAAGGAATAGCAATAGACTCTGCGGGTCATGTATGGGTCACCGACGCTGCAAATGCAGCTCTTCTTGAGATCAGCCCTTCACGCGGCTTGTTAGCTGTTTTTGCTGTCGGCAATAATCCCGGAGGTATTGCAATAGATGCTTATGGCGATGTATGGGTAGCAAATACCAATGACAACACGGTAACCGAGTGGATGGGCATTGCTGCAGGCCCGCAGTATTTCCCGTATACAGGTCCGCAGTTCCCGGACGGCCAGCCGTAAGAGAAGGCTGACATAGCATAAGAACAAATTCCCTCTATCTCCCCTGCACAAAAGAGGCTTTCCGACAATTCAAAAAATCCCTCGCCCCTTGCGGGAGAGGGCAAGGGTGTGGGGGGGGGTGGACTTGTTGATATGTAATGTAATCTTCACCCCCCATTATCCCTCCCGTCAAGGGAGGGAGATAAAATGGAATTGTCGGCCAGCCGTAAGAGGAAACGCGGATTATTTCTTTTTGGGGATGGTAAAATGGAAGGCGCTGCCCTTGTTCAGGGTGCTTTCCACCCATATCCTTCCGTTGTGGGCAAGCACGAAGTGCTTTACAATGGAGAGCCCGAGTCCCGTGCCTCCGAGTGCGCGTGAACGTGCCTTGTCCACCGTGTAAAACCTCTCGAAGATGCGGTCGAGTTCGTTCGATGGGATGCCGGAGCCCGTATCCCGTACGACTATTTCTATGTCCTTATCGTTTTCGTATACGGAGACGCTCACCTCTCCCCTCTCATTGGTATACTTTATGGCATTATCGATAAGATTGAGCAGGATATGAAATAATGCCTCCCGGTCCGCATAAACGACATCGAGTTCATCCGGGATGGTTACCACGAACCGTTGATGTTTTTTTTCGATATCATTGTTCAGCAATGATTGAATTTCATTGATCACATCAGAGACACTGATTTCCTTGGGACTGAATTCGGATGAGCCCCGGTCAGCCTTTGAAAGCACCAGCATATCATCCACAATCCTCTGCATCCTCTTTGCATTCTTATAAACGATAGTCACAAACTCTTTATTGTAATTTTCCTGCAGTGCCTCGAGATATCCGATAATGGATGTCAGCGGCGTCTTTAATTCATGCGATGCGTTTGTTATGAAATCCTGGCGTATTATCTCGATCTGTTTCAGCCTTGTTATGTCCTTTAATGTCATGAGGTAACATTGTTCCTGGGTACAGTATTCTATGTTTTTTATGCGAAGGCTGAACTTCTTTTCTTCCGGCGTAAAAAAAGATATCTCCTTTTGATTCATCGGCGAACCCGACACGACTGCGTTGAACAGTGCCTCTGCCTCATAGCTCCGCAGGATGTCCAGAAAATAGATACCGGTCAAATCCTTGCCGAGCGATGCGAACCTCTCCATATAGTCATTAGCATAGACGACACTCCCGTGCCTGTTAACGACAAGGATGCCGATGTCAACGGTGTCCATGATCTTTTTTATGTCGCCGATGTTCCTGTTCAACTGTCCCTCTGATTCTTTCACCTTCGCTATGAGGAGTTTTACAACGGATGCGATGTCGTCCAAACCCGGGGTCGATGAATAAATCCGCATG
>JAMDCL010000093.1 GCA_023489065.1 Deltaproteobacteria bacterium
TGTAAATACAAGCTGGGTTACTGCATTCGGAATCTTATCCGGAGGTCCTATTGGCTCATACGGATAAATAAGTGGCAATCCAATATCCGGCGGCCAGTAGGCAAGCGCAAGAACGGTCATGCCTCCGTGCAGGTTTCCGCTCAGATAATACCCGCCCTCCCCTGTATTGAGATTTAATGCTATATAACCGGTGCCTGTGAATGCTTCATACGTAGTCCCGCTGATTGGCACCTGAACCTCCAGGCCCTGATTAACGAGGTTCTCAATGTTGCTCTGGATGGCTGCTGTTGTGGTGGGATCAAGTCCTGTGGTGATTGTCGGCAGCACAGTCGAGATGTTCTGCTGGTCAATTGTCACTATGCTTATCCCCTGTCCTGCGGCAAGCCTTAATAGTTTCATTGTCGATATGGACTCCACACCAAGTATATCCTCAAATGCCTTTTCCTCAAGATATGAGCCCTCATAGCCGGAAAGATACATAAATCCTTTTGTCGATACCCCGGTGTCCGACGTAATCGGAATTGCACTTGATATGCGGGAGAGTGCATCGATTGCAGCTCCGGTTGTCTGCATGCTGGTCACGATCCCAAGGGTGGTGGATACATTTACCACCGGCTTTGCGGCAACAACCGTTACCTCCGGATGCACGACCCGGACTCCGCTAAACCCCGCGATCTCGGATTCCGCGGCCTACGGACTCCATGTCCATTTAACGATCTTGTAATTCGTATCGCTGCGGTCGTAGGTGTAGATACTGCCATCTGGTCCGATGACTGCTTGACCGTATTCGGCAGCTACTCCTTGGGGAGGCGGCTCAGCATTTGGAGGCCAATGAGATGGTCGCTCCACGGGCTTATATTGTGGTAGAGGCGCAACCCATGAAGTATTCAGAAATAATTGATACTGCTGCTTCTGTCCGGCAGGAGTTTGAATAGCTGTGGCTGTAAATGCATAAACCCTTGCTGGCTCCATTCCATTATGAACATCCATGATCAGATTTGTATTTATGCGAATAATCCCTGAATCGTAAGGAAAATATCCTGTGCTTCCCGTGTAATAATAAAAATACACCCCATCCGGATATTCTATCTTCTTGTAATGTGATGTACCTGTTATCTTCTGGCTCAATATCCCCAACACCATTGGACGGGTAGAGGTGGTGGTGAGAAGCGTGCCAGCAGGAGAGTAGATACAATAAATACTTTTTGGATATCCAGTTGTTACAACACCATTTCCTATTAACGATATATTTATTAAACCATTTCCAGACACGCAGGTTTGTTGCCATTGCAGTGTGGTTGAACTAAATTTCTCTAATACACCTTTATAAGCTGTATAAAGATTATTTGCCGAATCAAAAGCAAAGGTATATGGATTTGTTTGAAATATCTGAATAAGATTTCCACTTGAATCAAAAAGTTGAATTCGATTATTCACATTATCTAATACGCCAATTGAACCAACATCATTTAACTTAATTATTTTGGGATATGAATCTAATGAATCCCCTTGTTCCAATCCAAACTGTGTCGTACCAGTGCCCCATGTACCTGAAAGCACCGTTGTTGGTCCTGTCCATCCAGCGTATGAATTACCAGCAAACAAAAACACAAGGCACGAAGTCATAAAAAAGAACTTTTTTATTTCCATAATATTATCCTCCCATAACCTACTGGTGTAGCAATATCTTGGCCTGTGATTATGACCTTTCTTGAAAATATTTTACCTAATACAGGATCGTTATAACTATTGATTCCATACGCATGTATTATCTTATACTCCCCATTCCCCAATCCAACACATTCTCCTGTCGGATCGTCATCGGGGGTGCAGTAGATAATGGAGATGTGATGCTGGTATTCTACTAAATCACCTCTGTGCAGTTTATATGAAGGGTATTGTGTTCCCTGCGTATCACCGGGGCCAAAGATATATTCATAGCCTGATGTATCATCTGTTATTGCTAATGGGGTACCAATATCCGATTGTTCTAAGCAATCTGCATATGAAAAGAAAAACATGCATGCACTATTTGCCCATGATGGAATAAACAAAGGTGTATTTTGTGCTTTCATGATATTGGTTGCATACTCCCCTGTTCTTTGCACAAATCCACTGCAGTCTACTCCACTCCAGTAATCAGGATAAAATGGACTATTGGGTGAATAATTAATTTCATTTTGGTTGCCAACCTTACTATAAAGTCCTGCCCATCTCAATGTTCCCTGTCCTGCCTGACAAGTACTGTTTAAGTTTCCTCTGTACGGAGATGTATTTTCTAAACTCTTTATCGTTGCTGTATCTGGTGCCTGACACTTAGCTACTGTGGAATTAAACTGATCCACTGTTTGTTTGCACCCATAGCAATAGCTCATACCGGATCCATGCGGATTGGCACTGCCCTCAGGTCCTTGTCCTGTTCTCGCATACCAATTGTCTGTGCTTTCCGTTATATACGCGACTGCCGAGAACATCATCGCCTGTGTGAATGGATTTACAACATTCTCATAAAGCTCATACAAGCCGGTATCGGTTATGTTGACTCCGTTGTTCACTTGTACATCACTGGCATCATATCCATTCCAGCCCGTCAGGGTCTCACTGTCCACGATCTTATTCAGATAGGCCGATGATGAGCCTACCAGTCCATACCATTTCATAAGCGCTCTATAGGTATCTGAGGTGTTGTCTGAACTGCCATAGCTGATCGTCCCGTCCGCATGCTGTGTTGCATTCGATGTCATGTCAACACCTGCATCGAAATAGGTCTTATATGTGCTGAGTGCCTTGATTGTATTGTCCCCATATATTCCATCCTCATCCATAAGGGTGTAATTAGTGCCAACAGTGCTCTTCCTCGGTACCACCTCATTGAGCATCATCTGCAGCCTGTCTACCATCTCTTCATTTCCACTGCCATATGCTATGGTTGTTGGCGTGAGTCCTGCATGGTCTTTATCATACACAAACACATTGTCCCCGTTTATTACGCTCGCCATATCCGTGTTATATGCATCCCTTACCTGATACGTTATGACATCCGTGATCGTTTGTCCATTCACATTCCAACTGAACTCTATAGGGATATTCGGCACATCTCCAGAAGTTATACCACTGCCATCAAGATGAAACACCGCCTTGCCATCTGATGGAACAATACTGTCTTCTATGCTTACTTTGTCAGGACTGCCAATAAGCTGAGCATTAACCGGCGTATTCACTCCGCCAGCTAATGCATGCACCGTAATATCTCTCTTACCGAGCGCGGGATAATACTTGTCCCAGAGCTTTACGTCCGGGAACTGTGGGTCTGCCTTCTCTGCATAGAATTGTGCTACTGAGAGAGGCATCTTTTCGCTATCTATCGCCAGCTGGCTGTCCCTGTTGAGCACAACCTGCACTGAGTAGTTCTTTGTAGCATCAAGCTGGAAGCCCTTGTTGAGTGTAGCTGTGCCTGTCATTGACGTGCTGCCCACAAAGCTCATGGTAGGCAGCCATGAACCACTGCCGGGTGTAGAGTTCAGCAGATCTACCTGTGCGATGTATGCAGTGTAGGAGAATGGCAGGATTTCGTAATTGATATCGAGGTCCGCGGTGCTGTAACTCTGAGAATTTAAGATTAACGGATTCGGGCCCACGGTAACAGGGCTGATAGATACAGCGTAATAAGTAGCTACAAAAGGATTGAATAAAAAGCTCGTCATTGAAGTAGGTATAGGGGCACATCCTGCAATCGGACTCCCTCCTACTTGGTATTTTGGAGTAGTAATCTTTCCTCCAGCACTATATTGCTCAAGTTCAGGTGTGTTGCCAAGCGTTATTGGAACTGTATACATGCCAACGTCCTGATGGATTGGTGTACCCGCCGTACCGGTACCAGAAAGCGTAGTTATTTCTATTTGAAACCCGGAATCTATCAATGCATTTTGACTGAATGCTCCGGAGCAGTCTATCTGACACTGAGTACTGTCCCAATTACAAATTGTGTGGGTCTCGTACGTATAAACATTGAAGGAACCATGGCCTCCAAGGGGGCCTGCATTCACAATATTACCATTAATATCTACCAGCGAAGGTATTATGAGAATTAAGTCTTCTTCGTAGGTATGTGAAACAGCAGGGATGTACGAAAACGTAAAATCAATAGTAAAGGTAAGATCTGGAAGCCTGGGACTTGACGCAGTTAAGCTGTAAATTGCATTTTCAAGATTACCCGTAATCACGCCTATCATTGCACCTTTAAAATCTGTATAAACTTTTATTGGACCAGCACCTGCATTACATGCCTGAGCACCATATATGGTTGGCCACTGCGGGCATCCCCCTACCCCAAGATTGTTCTCAGAAACTATAGCCATATTCAGTCCCCCGGCTGGAGTTCCGTTGGGATATTCATCTGGATTTAATTGAATTGGATTTACCGTAAAATTAACAGGTATATTGGACACAGGGTTATTATACTGGTCCTGCACCGCAACTGAATCAAATCCTACATACATACCTAAAAAAGCTATATGATTTGTCATATCCATAATCTTTGTAAATGTAGTTGGTATATCCGGCCTTGCTATCGCCGTATAACCGCCGATTAGTCCTATATGGAAGCTACGGGGTCAGCCCTTGATATGTGAAATGATAGCATCGATCTCCTTGCCTAATCTTCCGTCTTCATGCAGTTGCCTTTCCAAACTATCGGCGGCCTTGCTTACCGACGAATAGCTTACTCCAAATTGTTCCCCAATCTCTGCATTGCTCAGATTACTGTACCTCTTGAGTAAACAGATAGCAACCTTCTTTTCTTTCAACGGTGCGTGCTTCTTTACGCCGTCCGATATCCTCTTGTAATTGTAGACCTTCTCACGCTTCAAGGGTTACCCGTTGTTTTGCCTGCAGCCCCCTGTCCCAAAAACGTCCCTTTTTGGAACGCTTATTTTAAATCTCGGTTACAGAGGGAAGCGTTTACCCTGTTTTGATATCCCTTTTTTGGGACACCAAAAAGAGCTTATCAAGCATGCGGTCATCTGCGATAATTAACGAATGTAACTTGCCCAGGAGCTGTGATATCGAACAAACGAACACTACAGAATAAAAAAAACCGATCGTTTGTTCCTCAGGGCTGTTTCTTTGATTTGCCTGAAAACAGCAGGTCGATGGCGAGCAGGATTGCTCCGACGGTGATCGCACTGTCCGCTACGTTGAACGCAGGCCAGTGCGTGTTCTTCACGAACGCATCGATAAAGTCGACGACGTAACCGAGCCGTAGCCGATCGATAACATTACCGATCGCACCGCCCATAATCAGGGACAGTGCCACCATGGACAATCTCGTCATATCTTTCGAAAACAGATAAACGAAAAATAGGACAAAAAATACGGCCACTGACAGCACGGTAAGCAGTGTTGTCCGGAATATGCACTGGCCGCTGTTGAACATGCCGAATGCTACCCCCCTGTTATAGACGCTGACAAGATCAAGAAAACCCGGGATTATGACAACCCTGCTGCTCAGGTAATGGACGACGAAATACTTCGTCGCCTGATCCAGCAGGACAACAACGACGGCTATCGAAATGAGGTTTATCAGCCTTTGCTTAATCGGTATCATCAGCTGACCGCCTCGACGCACCGTGCGCACAGCGTCGGATGTGCGGAGTCCTGGCCGACAGAGTCCGAATAATTCCAGCACCGCTCGCATTTTTGGCCATGTGCTTTCTGTATCTGCACCTTCAGGCCATCGGTCGCCCGTTTCAATTCGGCCTGGGAAACGATGAACAGTTCCGTCAGGGTACTCTTATATTTTTCCAGCAACGTATAATCCTCCTGTTCCGCTTCAATGACAACCATGGTTTCGAGCGATGAACCGATGGTCTTATTGGCACGCTGGACCTCGATTGCCTTGTTGACCTCGTCACGGATAAGCCTTAATCGTCCATAGTCCTGATACACGACTGTGTCCGTTTCCGGGAATACAGGGTGCCGTGCATGATCCGTCAAAAACACGCTTTCTGCATCTTTGGCCGGCATATATTTCCACGCCTCTTCCGCGGCGATGTCAGTGTTTCGAAGGATATTCTGGAGCGGTTGAAGGAGGCATACCGGAAGATCCGGAACACCATCAAGTTTATCCTCGGAAATCTGTACGACTACGATCCGGCAAAGGACAGGATATCGTATAACGGCCTGCAGCAGGTCGATCGGTATATGCTGTTTAAAACAGCTGAACTTGTTAAAAGAATTGACCGGGCTTATAGCGAGTATGATTTCCATGTTGTCTATCATGCAATCCTCGATTTCTGCGTTGTCGATCTGAGTTCGTTCTATCTGGATATTCTTAAGGACAGATTATATGTTTCGAAGTCCACCGCAACGGCGCGGCGCTCCGGGCAGACCGTACTGTACGATATTCTTGTTTCGCTCGTCACCATGCTTGCGCCTGTTTTGTCGTTTACAGCGGAAGAGGCGTGGAAATATATGCCGGCCAAAGATGCAGAAAGCGTGTTTTTGACGGATCATGCACGGCACCCTGTATTCCCGGAAA
>JAMDCL010000135.1 GCA_023489065.1 Deltaproteobacteria bacterium
CTCGTTTCTGCAAGGATCATTTTCTGCATGATGCCTATCCTGTCCTCTGCAAAAAACATGTGTTCTGTCCTGCACAATCCGACACCCTGCGCACCAAATGCCCTTGCCCTGCTCGCATCCCTCGGTGTATCGGCATTCGCCCGTACGCCGAGCCTTCTGATGTTGTCAGCCCAGGTCATAATGGTTTTGAAATCTCCGGTAAGATCCGGATCGACAAACGGGACCTTCCCTATGATAACCTCGCCCGTTGTTCCGTTGATCGATATGTAATCACCCTCTTTCAATAATTTGTCCCCAACCTTTACAGCATGCGTTTTTGCATCTATCTCAAGCACCTCGCATCCCACGATGGCCGGCTTGCCATATTGCCGAGCAACGACTGCCGCGTGTGAGGTCATACCGCCCCTCCTGGTCAAAATACCTTTTGAAGCGTCCATTCCATGGATGTCATCCGGGGATGTCTCTTCTCTCAAAAGAATGACAGCCTGACCTTTCTGAGCCCAATCGACGGCCTTATTCGCTTCAAATACAATCATGCCGGAAGCTGCACCGGGAGATGCAGCAAGGCCCTTTGCAATCACATCGTATTTCGCCTTTGGATCGAATACCGGATGAAGGAGCTGTTCAACCTTATCGGGTTCTATCCTTGCTATTGCCTGTTCTTTGGTAATCAGTCTTTCTTTTACCAGATCCACTGCAATCTTCAGAGCAGCCTGGGGGGTCCTTTTGCCTGTCCTCGTCTGAAGCATGTAGAGCTTTTCATTCTCGATGGTAAACTCAAAGTCCTGAACATCCCGGTAGTGCTTCTCAAGCCTCGTTGTGATGTCTCTCAACTGTCTGAAAACAACGGGCATCTCTTTCCCAAGTTCTGATATGGGTTTTGGGGTCCTTATGCCTGCCACGACATCTTCACCCTGAGCATTGGTGAGATACTCTCCGTAAAACATCTTTTCTCCTGTTGCAGGGTTACGGGTAAATCCTACGCCCGTTGCGGACTTGTCCCCCGTATTGCCGAACACCATGGTCTGGACATTCACTGCCGTACCAAGGGTTTCGGGTATATTGTTCTGCTTTCTATAGAATATCGCCCGGTCATTGTTCCATGATTTAAAGACCGCTTCTATTGCCATAAACAATTGCTGATAAGGGTCTTGCGGAAATTCTATCTTTGCCTTTGACTTGATAATGCTCTTAAAATCCTCTACCACGGATTTTAATGCTGCCGGAGGAACGGACGTATCATCTTTTGCGTTGTATTTCTTTTTATACCCTTCGAAGACCTCTTCGAAAACCTTTTTACCCATATTCAGGACGACATCACCGAACATATACATGAACCGCCGGTAGCTGTCATAGGCAAATCTTTGATTGCCGGTCTTATCTGCAAGACCTGCAACGGTCTGATCGTTCAGTCCGAGGTTCAGTATCGTATCCATCATACCCGGCATGGAAAACTTCGCACCGGAGCGGACAGATACAAGCAAGGGGTTATCTTTATTGCCGAACCCTTTCCCGGTAACGGTTTCCAGTCTCTTGATCGATTTTTTTACCTCCTCCCGTAAATCCGAAGGAACCTTCATGCCTTTCTTGAAATATTCGAGACAAACCGTTGTCGGAATGGTAAAGCCCGGCGGTACGGGTATACCTGCCCTTGTCATTTCGGCAAGCCCGGCTCCTTTACCGCCAAGCAGGTCCTTCATATCGCCCTTGCCGTCAGCCTTCCCTTTTGCAAAGAAGTATATCCGCTTTATCTTTTGTGCCATAAAACCCCCTATATCAATTTAGTTATATCTAAAACCTGCATAACAAGATTTTTCATCTTTGCAAGCAGATTTAATCTGTTGGTTCTTATGTTTTGATTTTCGCTCATCACAAGCACCTTCTCAAAAAAGATATTTATCTCAGGGACAAGTTTCTCAAGTGTTTGTATATATCCTATATAATTTCTTGTTGCAAGAGATGATTGAACTTCGGCATTCACCGCCAAGTACTTGTCATACAAGGCTTTTTCCGATGGTTCAACGAGAAGCTCCGGTGCAACTTCATCAGGGTTATGGTTCTTTGAGATGTTGATGACCCGCTTAAAAGCAAGCATGACCGGTTCGAAGTCCGGTTTGAAAACGATGTCTTTCAGGGCGTTTATCCGCCGGTCTGCATCGAAAATATAGTCGGGCTCCGTTGCCAGTACGGCAACAATAAGTTTTTTCATGTTTGTAGTGTCTTTGAGGTAATGCTCATTGTCTGTTGCTATCGCTTCAACCTGCCGTAGTACATATTTCTCAGTCAATATGCCTTCAAGCCTTGTATAAAGAAAATGAAGGATAGCGTTTCTGAGTTCATCCTTGTTTGTGATGTGCCGATACTGGCCGATACCGATATCGATGAGCTCTTTTATGCTGACCGGTAAATCTTGTGCCGTCAAGGGGACATCCGGCGGTACTATCGGCGCGAGCGTTAACAGAATACTGATTGCTGCCCGCCTTAATCCATAGGGGTCCTGTGTACCTGTAGGGACCTCTCCAATACTAAAGAATCCTACAATGGTATCTGTTTTGTCAGCTATGGAAATAAGCGCTCCGGGCATTGATCCCGGCACACTATTGCGATGTTCGCCGATTGCGGTTGCTGCTATCCCGGCCGATGGATCTTTGAGTAAACAATAATGTTTCCCGACAATTCCCTGAAGCTCCGGGAACTCGGACACAAGCCGTGTTGCCAGGTCAGCCTTACAAAGCCCCGCTGCTTGAAGGGCTACAATCTTTAAAGCCTCATCTGCTTTAATCTCATTGCATAAGAACGAGGCAATCGCTACAATACGCTGTGTCTTGTCATAAAGGCTCCCAAGCCCGGGATAATACGTCATGCCCTTCAACAGCTCGACATAGAATTCGAGCGGCTGTTTTATGTCTTCGCGGTAATAAAACTCAGCGTCCTCAAGCCGTGCAGTCAGCACCTTCTCATAGCCCCTTTTGATAATTGCCTTGTCGCCGTAAGGATTGTTGCTTATACCTATGAAGTAAGGCATGAGTTTAAGCTTAATATCTGTGATAGGGACATACTTCTGATGGGTCTTCATAACGCTCATGATGACTTCCTGAGGCAGATTCGTAAATCGTTTGTCAAAGCTGCCTAAAACTGCCACGGGTGATTCTACGAGATTGGTAATAGTATCCAGCAACGCACTGTCGGGTTGAGCCTGCCCTTTTACCCTTTTTGCCATTTCTTGTGTCTGCTTCTCGATTATTTTTTTTCTCGCAGCAACATCCGGCAGTATCTTTTCCTTTTGCATGACTTTCAACCATGAATCAACGCCGTTGACTTTAATCCTTTTCCCACTGCCGGTCCTCAGTCCATACGTAAATGATGATGCCTTCACATCGCCAATAGTAAGAGGAACAACCTTGCCGCCGTACAGAACAACCAGCCATCGTATGGGCCGGATGAACCTTATTGATCTTTCTGAATTATTTGCATTGCCCTCTTTGTCTCCCCATCTCATGGATTTCCTGAAGGGTGACGTCAAGATTATGCTTCTCAGCCTCTCTTTTATAAGCGTTTTCGTCTGTGCGCCTGGCTTTTTGATCTCAACCTGGACAAACTCTCCTTTATCCAGTCTCACAACCTGGAGCGCCCCGGCGTCCACACCTTTCGAATGCGCAAAACCGATTGCAGCCTGTGTTGGATTTCCGTCCTTGTCAAAAGCAGCTTCTTTTCTCGGACCTGTATAGGTTGTACTGCTCGACTCGCCCTTATCGGAAACCTCCGCGAAAGATAAGGCCAGACGCCGCGGTGAAGAAAATGTTGTTATTTTTTTAAAGGTTATATGCTCTGATTCAAATAATTGTCTGATGCTGTTTGACAGGAATTCTATCGCAGGATTGATCTCTGCAACAGGTATCTCTTCAACGCCAATTTCTATAAAGAGTTCCGGACTATGCACTACTTTCATTTTGAATCTCTTTTTTCTGCATTTTTAATGTTGAGTCCTGAATCTTGAGTTTTCGGCTCTGACTCTTTAATTTTGAATTTTGAATCTTGAGTTTCTTTATATGCCTGTGCAACACCCTTAGCCATCGCCCGGACCCTGCCGATGTACCGTGCCCTTTCTGCAACAGATATGGCGCGCCGTGCATCGAGCAGGTTGAAAAGGTGAGAACATTTCAGCGTACAGTCATAAGCCGGCAAGAACAGCCCTTCTCCGGTGAGCCGCAGAGATTCCTTCTCGTACTCATTAAAAAGAAAAAAAAGCCTGTTTATATCGGCAGATTCGAAGTTATACATCGATTGCTGGTGTTCATTTTCTTTGAATAGATCTCCGTACTTGACCTTGTTGTTCCATTTGAGGTCAAAGACGTTCTCAACTCCCTGCAGGTACATGGAGATACGCTCGATCCCATAGGTGATCTCTACCGGAATGGATGCCAGATCAACACCCCCTGCCTGCTGAAAGTACGTAAACTGGGTAATCTCCATGCCGTCGAGCCAAACCTCCCATCCAAGCCCCCAGGCACCGAGTGTTGGAGACTCCCAATCGTCCTCTACAAACCGTATGTCGTGTTTTTTTATTTTTATCCCCAGGGCATCGAGGCTTTTAAGATACCTATCCTGAATAGTGGGAGGCGAAGGCTTGATAATAACCTGATACTGAAAATATCTTTGAAGTCTGTTTGGATTTTCACCGTACCGGCCATCCGTGGGCCTTCTGGACGGCTGGACATAAGCCGCTGACCATGGTGACGGGTTGAGTACCCTTAAAAAGGTAGATGGATGAAATGTCCCCGCACCAACCTCAACATCGTACGGTTGATCGACGACACATCCGCTGTTTGACCAGAATTTGTTTAATGTGAAAATAACGTCCTGGATATTCATATCATCCGCCTAAGGCAAGAATGGTATCCAGAAACGGCAGTGTTTGTCAACCCCGTTAGAAGATGCAGAGAAAACAGTTGAAATTGCCGAAACCTTAGCCTATCTTATAACAAGAACACAAAATAATTACAGGAGGAACTCTATGAACATTCAGGTAACCTTCAGACACATCCCTTCATCCAGTGCTTTGAAACAATACGCAGAGGAAAAGATCACAAAACTGATAAAATCCCTGAAAGAACCTATAGAGGTTCATATCATTTTTACTCAGGAGAAGAAAAACAACACCGTTGAGTTGACGCTTACATCGGCAGGCAAGGAACTCTATGCCAAGGAGCGCGGCGGAGATATGTACGCTGCCATTGACCTTATACACGATAAACTCGACAAGCAGATCAAAAAGCTGAAAGAGAAGAAAAAAAAGCACACGGGAATAGCCTCCATGAAGCACCTCCAGCAGGCCGGGTTCGCGGATGAAGAAGAGGATAAAGACGAGGTCATGGTAATACCCGAGAAAGATTACTTTGTACGTCCCATGACCACGGAGGAGGCGGTCCTCCAGCTCGATATATCGGAGACCCCTTTTCTCGTTTACCTCGATGCCGGGGCTGAAAGGGTCAATGTAGTATTCAAGCGGGACGACGGACAGTACGGACTTATTGAAACAGGTGCCAGATATAAATAACAATCGAAAAGTTCAGGAACGCATACACGGGGTGCTCGTGTCGGTAAACCGTGTAGGTGTTCTTATCATGGGTAAAAGCGGTATAGGAAAGAGTGAGTGTGCTCTTGAGCTTATCACGAGGCACCACAAAATCGTAGCCGATGACCTGGTCATAGCCGGCATCGAGCACGGCAATTTGTTCGGTAAAAGCGATCCTCTTATACGAGGATACATGGAACTGCACGGCCTGGGTGTCATAAAAGTCCAATCGCATTTTGGCAAAAACGCCCTGTGCCCTAAAAAACGTATAGATATGGTTATAGATTTTATCGATTGGGACAAATCAAGCCATGCGAGGGGCTTTTTAAAACCCTACACGTACAGTATCCTGGGGAAAACACTACCCCTCGTAAAACTGCCCGTCCGGCCGGCACGGAATATGGCTTCATTGGTCGAGGTGGCCGTTACGAGTTTTCTGTTGAAAAAACAGGGGATAGATGAGGCAAAAGAACTGGAACAGAGGATATCAGAAAGGATCGGGAGTACCCATGGATAGCAGGTCACCCCTGAACATCGTGATCGTGACAGGCATGTCCGGCTCGGGCAAAACGACCGCAATGGCCATGCTTGAGGACATGGGCTTTTTCTGCATCGACAACATTCCCTTGCAGCTTATACCGAAGTTTATCGATCTGATAACGGATTCAAAAGAAGACATCAGGAACATAGCCTTTTCGATAGATGTACGGGGAAGGGGCTTCTTTGCAGATCTGTCCCGCCAGCTTCAGGCGTTGAAATCGACAAAAGACACGGTTACCATCATATTCCTTGATTCCTCCGACAGTGTTCTCTTGAAACGGTACAGCGAAACGAGGAGAAAGCATCCCCTTGCACAGAATATACCCATAGAAGAGGGATTCCTCCTCGAGAGAAAGTACCTCGAGGAAATCAAGAGCCAGGCAGATCACCTGATCGATACATCAAACTTTACCGTTCA
>JAMDCL010000021.1 GCA_023489065.1 Deltaproteobacteria bacterium
TATCCTCCCCGTGAAACGTTCTTTCGAATATGTTTGCATAGTATTGCCTGTTTTGGTATATAAGATATCATCAGCTTTCCGTAAAAAGGGGGTACTATGAAAAGGGTATACACGATAACTTTTCTACTTTTACTTACCGTTGCGGTTATTCATTTCCCGGGATGTTCCGGTTCATCATCCGGTTCGCCGATGCCGAAGATCGTCAGAGACAGTTACGGTATCGCGCACATATACGCGAACAATGATTATTCACTCTTCTATGGTGTGGGGTGGGCAGAAGCACAGGATAGACTTGTACAAATGGAATTTATGCGGAGGGATGCTGAAGGAACACTATCAGAAATCATGGGAACATTGGCATTGAGCAGCGATATCCCAATGCACCAGTTGTTTTATTCGGAAGCAGAAAGGGAACAGGCTTTTAATAATATTACAGATACAACGATAAGAACCGCTATTCTCGCTTATTGTGACGGTGTGAATGCATATATCAAACATATTTATTCGGATCCGACCCTGTCGAAAGTACCTTACGAATTTTATAATCTCGGTGCGTTCGTTCAATCATTGACCAGGAAATACGGGTTGCCGGCCGGCGTCACCTATCGGTTGTTGTCCGCGAACAATGGTCAGAATACAGTATTCGAACCCGGTCCCTGGACACCGGAGGATGTTATATCCATAACCGATTTGCTTGTGGATTTCTTTGGAACAGGAGGAGGAAGACAGCTTCAGGATCTCAATGATGTTAACGTACTTACATCATGGTTCCAAGGAAAAGGATTTAATGCCGCTACGGCGCAACAATACGCACTTCAGGTCTTCAATGATACACGCTGGCTCGATGATCCACTGGCACCGACATCGATCCCGAACAACACGCCTGGTGGTGCCGTAATCACTGCAAACGGCAACGTGCAAACAACGCCTGCCATCCCCGGCGGTATAACAGTAACACCGAAATCAATGGTACTCACGGCAGCCCCTCTTGATGGACATGCGCAGCAACAATACAATTTTATCTTTTCCCTGCCGCCCGCTTCGGTTACCAGGGCCATGGACGATTTCTATAAGACCCAAAAAAACATTACCGATATGAGAAAACAGCTCGGTATATTTTATACGGAAGGCAGCAATGCATGGGCAGTCGCCCCAACACTGACGGCAACAAATAGTGCGCTCATGTGGGGTGGTCCGCAGGAAGGATTCAGTGTGCCGAACATAGATGATGAGATGTACCTGCATAGCCCGGACATAACGGTCGGAGGAATGAAGATCCCCGGGGAGCCCATAATATTGATTGGTATGACAAAACACTATGGCTGGACGACAACCTCCGGCGAGATTGATAACTCGGAAATCTATGTTGAACAGCTCAATACTGCTGGTTCAGGTTTCACCATAAATCCGCAAACGGCGGCAAGTAACTACTCGGTGCTTTTCAACGGTTCCTATGTGCCCATGGAGAGACTTGTCGAGACCATACATTATGCAGGAGAAAATCCATCGTCACCCGCGGCATATCTGGATCAGAACGGTAACCCTACCGGTACAGGCCCAATCCTCTACAATGTATTCAGGGTGGACGATTCACAGCATTTCCACGGGCCCGTTCTCTCGTTCGACCTTGTTAATGGACTTGCATTTACGTACAGATGGGCATACTGGCAAACGGAATATTCCACTATCGAGGGCTTTGCAGGCATGGATATGGCTCAATCATGGTCTGATTTTGATAATGCGGTAGCGAAGGTTACATCGCTGCATAATTTTGTCTATGCAGACCAGCTTGGCAATATATCCTTCTGGTCGGCAGGTAGCGAGCCCAATTTCGCAAAAGGCTATGATGACAGACTGCCGGCAGTTGGAAGCGGGGGACAGGAATGGACGCCATGGCCCAATGGGCAGATGTATGTGCCTTACAGTAAATGGCTGTATACGGTAAACCCAGCCCAGGGGTGGTTCGTCAACTGGAACACAAAACCTCTCGATGTCCCCGGAGTCATCATGGAAGGCAATAATGGTGACGAACACTGGGGGCAGATGTACAGGTCGGACAGGATTGCCTTCCTTTTAAAAAATAATCCCAACAAACGCACTGTTGCGGACATGGAGAACATAGAAAAAGATGCAGGCACCATCAATGGAGATCAAAACATATCTGCCGATGCCGGCTATCTTATACCGTATATAGAAAACGCCTATAGTGCCCTTTCACAACAGGGAGATCCCCTTACCAGTTCAACCTTTCTGTCACAGGCCGTTCAGATTATGCAGCAATGGAACAATTATTTGACCGATACTACGCAGATTTTCTCGTCCGCTGGTTATTCAATAACTCCGGGTATTGCAGGATACAGCCCTGTTATTGGACAACCGGGTATGATGATCTTTGCAAAATGGGGGGAGGAAATAAGGCAGATACTCTACGGCAATATGTTCTGCAGTTCGTCATCGAACTGTATACTCGGGGAAACAACGTACAATATGCTGCTGCATCTGCTGGAGTATCCTAATCAAAACGGTGTACCTCTCAGTTTCACGGGAACAGCAGCAAATTACATAACCGGTACGGGCGGGCAGTTTACCCAGGGCAGTTATTATGCGTTTGCACAGCTTCCCCCTGCTGTTTCGGCAGACCGGGACCACATAATCCTGTATGCCCTGCAACAGGCAATAACCCAGCTCCAAAACGGCAGCCCGGCATCCGGCGGACAATTCCCTGTGAATTTCAACAAAGCCGATCCGACTACATGGGGTTATATACCCGTTGACGATATAGACTTTGACAGTAAGGACAGCTTTGCATCACCTGCAAACTCCATACTCGCAGGCGGGGGGATTAGTCCGACAAACTTTGGTAAAGCGCCGTCTCAAAACAGAAGCACCTACATGCAGGTCATAAATCTTACAGATCCTGCATTCGGAGAAAACGTGCTTGCACCGGGTGAGAACGGTTTTATACAGTTTAATTCCAATGGTACCGGTACTGTCGGTTCAAATTTTGGGGATCAAATCGACCTCTTCAAATCCTTTACATATAAGCCGATGAATATAAACTGAGTCAATCAATGAAAAGGTCCTACTGTTTTATTTAACCGGCCGCGAAACTCCGGACAAGGATAAAAAAGCTAGCCTCCCGGCCGGCCAGCTATACGGCATAAGAAGCATGTCACGAGAACCGATATGGCTACCCGCAGGGCACCTCCAGGGAGTACCAACCTTTTCATGAGGAACATTCACGAGTATACTATCATAAATCTTTCTCTGTTTACAGCCACGGCAAGGTTTCAGGTCAAGCCGGTTGACTTTACCGGTGAGTGAATACTATTTTGGTAGTAGTATGACACAGTTCAGATTAGTTTCCGATTATAAGCCGAGCGGGGATCAGCCCGAAGCCATAACGAGGCTCGTGGACGGCTTGAACAAAGGCTATAAACATCAAACGCTGCTGGGGGTGACCGGGTCCGGCAAGACCTTTACCATGGCGAACGTTATCCAGCAGGTACAGCTCCCGACCCTTATCATGGCCCCGAACAAAACACTCGCTGCACAGCTCTACACGGAAATGCGCGACCTGTTCCCGGACAACGCCGTCGAATACTTTGTAAGTTACTACGATTATTACCAGCCCGAGGCATATAAGCCCGAGACCGACACCTACATCGAAAAGGATTCGTCCATTAACGACGAGATAGACAAGCTCAGGCATTCTGCAACGCACTCCCTGCTTGAACGGGAAGATGTCATCATCGTTGCGAGCGTTTCCTGTATTTACGGCCTGGGCTCCCCCGAGGCTTACAAAGGCATGCTTGCCTACGCCGAGACAGGCAGGAAGTTGAACAGGGACGAATTCATCCATAAACTCGTTCAGATCCAGTACAACAGAAACAACTACGATTTCTACCGGGGTGTGTTCAGGGTTATGGGAGATATTGTCGAGGTATTTCCTGCGTACGAAAACGATACCGGGATCCATGTGGAATTTTTCGGCGACACCGTCGACACGATATACACATTCGATCCCGTCAGGGGAACAAAACGGGACATGCTCAGGCGGGTTGTCATCTATCCCGCAAGCCATTACGTGACCGAAGAGCATGCACTCAACCACGCAGTGGAATCCATCAAACAGGAGCTTGCGAACCGGCTGAAAGATCTGAGGCAGGCGGGAAAATTGCTTGAGGTCGAGCGGCTGCAGAGAAGGACGCTGTACGACCTCGAGATGCTTGAGGAGATGGGATATTGCACGGGTATCGAAAACTATTCCCGGCACTTAAGCGGCAGGAAAACCGGAGAACCGCCGCCGACATTACTGGATTATTTTCCCTCGAAGTTCCTCATGTTCGTCGACGAAAGCCATATTACCATTCCCCAGATTGGCGGGATGTACGAAGGAGACCGCAGCAGGAAACGGACACTGGTCGAATTCGGGTTCAGGCTTCCTTCGGCACTCGATAACAGACCCTTGAAATTCGATGAATTCGAGAAAAGGGTAGACAGGGTTGTCTACGTTTCTGCAACACCGGCTGATTACGAAATGGTAAAATCGCAGGGGAACGTCGTTGAGCAGATCATCAGGCCGACAGGACTAATAGACCCTGAGATCGTGATCAAAGGTGCGGCAAACCAGGTGGATACCCTGCTCGCCGAGATACGGAGCCGCACGGAACAAGGTGAAAGGGTGCTTGTCACGACATTGACCAAACGCATGGCAGAGGAGCTTACCGAGTATTATGCCGGGCTCGGTATAAAGGTAAAGTACATGCACTCGGACATAGAAACACTGGAGAGGATGGACATAATACGGGACCTCAGACTCGGCAAGTTCGATGTGCTGATCGGCATAAACCTGCTTCGGGAAGGGCTTGACCTCCCCGAAGTATCGCTCGTTGCCATACTGGACGGAGACAAGGAAGGTTTTTTGCGTTCCGCCCGTTCACTGATCCAGACCATAGGCAGGGCATCGAGGAATGTAAACGGCACGGTTATTATCTTTGCCGATGTTATGACAAAATCTATAGAACAGGCGGTCAGCGAAACCAACAGGAGGCGTACAAAGCAGCTCAGGTATAATGAGGAGCACGGTATTGTACCGGAAACAATAAAGAAGAACATTCAGGAAATACGCACATCTATTTATGAACAGGATTATTACACTGTGCCGGTTGCAACCGCAGAAGGTACGCAGGAATATATCAACCCGGAAAAGATACCGGACATGATCAGAGAACTTGATAAGGATATGAGGAAGGCGGCAAAATCGCTCGAGTTCGAAAAGGCAGCGGAGATAAGAGACCGCATCAAAAAACTCCGGGATGCCCTTCTGATGGCATAGAAAGACATCCCCAGAGTTCATGGGTTTATCCCGTTGGTAAACCCCGCGGGTTTCAGCCGGAAGTCTTGCGCCCGAAGCGTCAGCCAAAGGACTGATCTTCCTTTGACTGACGTTCTAACGGGGTTTACTGTTCTTTGAGCATTCTCTCGGTGAACATACTGTTTCGCAGCCCTGTGTTGACTTTCAGTTCTTTTACGATGATCTCGGTTTTATGGTTCTCCTGAACATTGTCCATGGTCATGGACATCGGGAACCATTTACCATCGATCTTCTTTATCTCGGTATTGATGAGTATTTTGAGGAGCTTGCCCGATTTGTCATAAAATTCCATTTTTAAGGGAACAAACATGTCGTCCTTTGTCCAAAGTTTTACCATGCTGTAGGAGGCATCACCGGGTTTTGGCTTGAGCAGCAATTCATATTCTCCGTCTTTGTAGGTTACTACGGTTGCCGTAAAATCCTTGGCAAGACCGCTTGAGCTTAAATCCCTGTAACTGAAATCGGATCCCATAAAACTCCCGTGAGAAACGTGACCTGCTATCCTCCTCACCTTGCCGAGTGCAGGCAAATAAAGCCACATATTATCGCTGCCGCGGGATAAAAATCCTGTCCCCTTGATATCTGCCGGCGCAAGGAATCTTATGAGGTGATCGTTTGCACCCTTTGTATACATCTTTAACGTCCGTTCGGTCGTTGTCCCGCTGCTGTCTACCAATTTCATCTCGGCAACGCTGACCTTGTCCCTGGTAAGCTGCTGGTCGTCGAGTTTTTTCAAAACCTCATTTCCGGTTAACGGTGCGGCTGCATTGACCATAAGCAGTAAAACAGGCACCATGAGAAACAGACTTAACTTTTTCATATTTACCTCCATAATCTACCTAAAAATAAGTGCTTAATCGCTTCCTGTCAATCAAACGTGCAGGATTTCCTTCTCATAAAATTCTTATGGAAAGAACACGGTTTAAAACCCGGCACTGTTTTCTTCCGGGTTTACATCTCTATTATTTCGATATTCTCATCCGGGGATTTTTTCTTTTTAAAGACAATATTTCTCAAAAATAAAGCTGGCACGATACCAAGCAATACCATAATTGCCGTAAGGAAGAAGGCATCGTCGAATGCATTTAACGTTGCCCATTGATGCAGGTACGCCATGAAGCTTCCCTGGCCCGCTAACCGCGCT
>JAMDCL010000162.1 GCA_023489065.1 Deltaproteobacteria bacterium
AAATCGGTAGTGCAACTCTATGAAAGAGCAATAGCGGATGTTATCATAAAGCTGGCAGGCCAAAGGATAAAATCCAAAATCTGGTAATATGGATCAGGCACACAATCAACTTTTCCCTTTTGCAGAGGATAAAGGGAAAAGGCTTGATGTTTTTTTGACAAACAGCCTTCGGGCGGTCTCGAGAGAAAGGGCAAAGGCACTGATATCCTCGGGCAAGATCTCCATAAACGGCGTTATCGTTCAAAAGCCGGATCACAAATTAAAAGGCGGAGAGAGCATACAGATCGGGACGCTGGATGATAAAACACCGGATTTATCTCCGCCCCCTGAATTTGTTCCCTTACCCGTGCTTTACGAAGATGACCATATCATGATCGTGAATAAGCCTGCAGGCGTATCGACACACCCTACCCCCGTTGCTCTTCACAATTCCGTTCTCAACGGGCTGCTCTTCATGAATAAGGCACTCTCCGATATGGGCGACCCCATGCGCCGGGGCATTGTTCACCGGCTCGACAAACAGACGTGCGGATTACTTATTATAGCCAAGAACAACGAGTCCCATTTAAACCTTTTAAAAATGTTTAAACTAAGGACTATCCACAAAACCTACATTGCCGTCACGTATAATGTCATGAAGGAACAAACCGGCATTATAGATACCTTCATAGGCCGGCATCCTGTCGACAGAAAAAAAATGACGACCAAAACAATGAAGGGAAGGAGAGCTGTCACCTCTTTCCGTGTTCTGAAAATGTTCGACGATGCTACGGTTGTAGAACTGTCGCCCCGGACCGGGAGAACACACCAGCTGAGAACACAGTTAAGCGACAAAGGGTATCCTATCATTAACGACACGCTCTATTCAAAGAAAAAACCAAGGTTCCACAGCCTGCAATTACAGAAAATGATGTTACTGCTTGACGGTATTGCATTGTTTGCTTATGCACTCAGCTTTATGCATCCGGTCTTTGGCACGCAAATGTCTTTCTCCGCACCTTTCCCGTTATGGCTGAAGGAGGTATTGAAAGAAGATGAGCTATCTTAGGGACGGCAACCTTGAACAGTTTTCCTCAATCGAGCATGGTTTTGGAACTGCAAGTTCCCTGTGGCCGGAAGACATAATCCTCATGTCTCAGAAACATACGAACCATGTGGTAATAATCGAAGACGGTAATGAGGCATACATCCCGGTTGCCGATGCCCTGTTGACAAGCATACCCGCAAAGCGTCTGGGTGTTAAAACGGCGGACTGCCTTCCAATCCTGCTGTATAATCCCCGGGTAAAGGTAGCGGGTGCGATCCATGCGGGCTGGCGGGGACTTGCAAACGAGATCATTCTGAATACCATCGATAAACTGCGGACATTTTACGGCGCCTCACCGGAAAGCACGTATTTTTCCATAGGACCGGGTATTTGTAAAAACTGCTATGAAGTCGGCAGCGAGGTTATTGACCGACTCAATTCTGTGATCGAGGTAAACGGTGCATTCAGGCAAACGGCGCAACATGCGGGTATGCTCGACACACGGGCAATAGCAGAAAGGCAGATTCTCAGTGCGGGTGTGCCGCAGTCCAACATATCCCATGTTAATTTCTGTACGAGGTGCTCTCCGGGTTTTCATTCACACAGGGCAGGCAGCAAGGAACGGCAGGTGTCTTTTATCAGGATACGGTAACCCGGACTATTCATTTGATTGAATCAACGGGGGGAATTTATATCATTCATGACGGTATTTACATTGTCTCTGAAAGACACTATATTTAAAAAATGGAAAATGCCTTGAAAAAGGGAAGATACAACGTACTCGCACTCCTCTGCATAGGAATAGGCGGATTGCTGATCCTTGAAAATTATGGATACATAAGGGGAGTGTATAACCTCTGGCCTGTATTCCCCTTGATTTTCGGTATAGGGTTTTACCTGCTCTACAGGGACAGGGGCAAAAAGGATTTGCTTTTGCTTGCAATTGGTATATATTTGATACAGTTTAGTGTGCTCGCATTCTACGAGAATTATACATCATGGACGAATATGATTTATCTGTGGCCGTTCTTTGTAGGCTTTCTGGGGGTATCGTTTCTATCCATATATGTGAGCACGGGAAAAGGAATTATATTTTTTCATCTGGCGGTACTGCTTATCGGCTTGTGTGTAGTATTTTTCCTGATATTCTCCGTTGATTACCGGCTATGGCCGATTTCGTTGGTATTATTTGGAATAAGTATATTGTTAATAAAGGAGTTTAACAAATCATGAAAAAAGTTTTGTTCGTAGAACCAAAGGCAGTTGAGGCAAACGTATTTGCACAATTTATGAACCTGCCCCTCATGGGACCGCTTTATCTGGGTTCCCTTATAAAGAAAGCTGGGTTCGATGTTAAAATAGTAAACGAAAATTTACTGGGAAGAAAATTGACCATGAATGAGCTCGAAGGTGATTTCCTTCTTCTGACTTCGCTGACATCCACCTCCGAAAGGGCTTATGAACTGGCAAGACAATTCAAACAAAAAAATCCCAATTCCACGGTGATCATGGGAGGCATCCATGCTACGTTCCTTAAAGAGGAGGCGGGGAAGTACGTCGACTACGTCGTGACGGGCGAGGGTGAGGATGTGATTGTAGATCTTCTCAAAAACGGCTCTGACCAGCGCATTATAAACGGCAAATTATTGGACACGCTCGATAACCTTCCGCTCCCGGATTTCAACCTGCTCGTAAACAGCAACAAAATGAGCATTACGCCTATTATGACGTCAAGGGGCTGCCCGTACGACTGCAATTTCTGTTCCGTGACGAAGATGTTCGGCCAGGGATACAGGACTCTGCCGGTTGACAGGGTGATGGAAGAGCTGCGACAGGTAAAAACCGATTTTGTTTTCTTCTATGACGACAACCTCACCGCAAATGTCAACCGCACGCATGAGTTGATGGAGCGCATAGCGAAGGAAAAATTTAAATTCAACTGGTCTGCACAGGTACGCACGGACATTACGCGGTATCCCGATCTTGTAAAAGACATGAAGAAAGCGGGGTGCGACACGGTGTATATCGGTTTCGAATCCGTCAGCAATGCGACCCTGAACAGCCTCAGCAAACATCAAACTATCGACGACATACAACGCGCCATAGATGTTTTTCACGGCAACAGCATCCGCATCCACGGCATGTTTATATTCGGCGGAGACGAGGATGATAAGTCCATATTCAAAGAGACGGTAAAATTCTCGGTAAAGAACAAGATCGACACTGTCCAGTATATGATCCTGACGCCTTTGCCGGGCACAGAAACCTATCAGAGGATCGAATCCGAGGGAAGACTCCTGCATAAGATGTGGCATTACTATGACGGCCTGCACGCCGTGTTCCAGCCTAAAAACATGTCGCCGTTCGAACTGCAACAGGGAATGCTGGATTCCTTTGAAGAGTTTTATTCGTACACGAGATTGCTCAACGAGGCGCTTAATCTTGTCTATGACAGGACCCTGGGAAAGGCGGTTGGCTTGATCAACTATAAATCTTATCCGGCTTCCACCCTGGCTATAAAATTCGTCGCCAACCATATTGTAAAGAGATGGTCAAAGCTTAACAAGGATTACATGGCATACCTTTATCAAATAAGGTCAAGTATGAAAAAATCCGCGCAAGCCTTACATCTCAATATGTTTTAGGAAATGTACTTTAAAGACATCAGGGCATATATCTCCGCCCTTGAAGACAGAGCGGAGATAAAAACAATTAGCAAAGAGGTCTCCCCTGAGCTGGAGGCTGCAGAGATCGCAGACAGGATGATTAAGTCGGGCGGACCAGCACTGTTGTTCAAAAACGTCAAAGGCAGCCAATTCCCGCTTTTGATGAATATGTTCGGCACGGAATCGAGAACGGCTTTTTCGCTCGGTGTCAATGCGCTGAACGACCTCCAGAACAAAATGAAAGTACTGCTTGATCAAAAACCTCCTGAAACGCTCTGGGAAAAGCTCAAGATGCTCCCGAGGCTGAAACAGCTTTCGGACATGCTTCCGAAAATAAACAAGGATGGTCCATGCCATGAGGTTGTCATAAAAGACAATCCCGATCTGAACATGCTGCCCATCGTAAAAACGTGGCCAATGGACGGTGGTAAATTCATAACCCTGCCGCTCGTGTTTACAAAAGACCCGGTTACCGGAGAGCGCAATACGGGCATGTACAGGATGCAGGTGTATGACGGCAGAACAACCGGCATGCACTGGCATATTCACAAGCATGGAGCCGCACATTTCAGGAAATACCGGCAGCTCGGGAGCAGAATGGACGTTGCCGTTGCACTCGGCGTCGACCCGCAGACGATCTATGCTGCAACAGCACCCTTGCCCGACGGCGTCGATGAAATGATCTTTGCGGGGTTCCTGAGAGAGCAGCCTGTTGAACTTGTACAATGCATCAACTCGGACATAGAAGTGCCTGCGTATGCGGAGTTCGTGCTCGAAGGATATGTCGATCCCGAAGAGATGCGGACCGAGGGTCCTTTCGGAGACCACACGGGGTACTATTCAATGGAGGACCTCTATCCCGTTTTCCATATCACCGCGATAACGCACCGTAAGGATGCCATATATCCGGCAACGATCGTCGGGAAACCGCCCATGGAAGACTGCTTCATCGGCAAGGCAACGGAAAGACTTTTCCTGCCGCTGATCCAGAAGATCCTTCCCGAAATTGTCGATATCAACCTCCCCATAGAAGGTGTGTTCCACAACATGGCATTCGTGAGCATCGACAAGTCCATACCGGGGCACGCGCGCAAGGTGATCAACGCACTCTGGGGACTGGGACAATTCATGCTGACCAAAATGATCGTCGTTTTTGATAAGGACGTTGACGTCCAGAACATAAAAGACGTTATCTGGAGGCTTGGAAACAATGTCGATCCGCAGCGTGATATCATAATCCAGCAGGGCCCGGTCGATGTGCTGAACCATGCGGCGCCTGAAACAGGTTTCGGTTCGAAGATGGGGATCGATGCCACGAAAAAAACCGCTGAAGAAGGACACAGGCGCATCTGGCCTCCGGTCATAGAAATGCCCGATGAGATAAAGGCACTGGTTACAAAAAGCTGGAAGGAATACGGGTTCGATTGAAAAGATACACCTATCAAGAGCTCTCCAGCATCGACAAATCATACCTATGGCATCCATTTACCCAGATGAAGTCATGGGAAAAAGAAGAGATCCTGATCATAGAAAAGGGCAGCGGGAATTATCTCATCGACGTAAACGGTAAACGATACCTCGACGGCGTGGCTTCCCTGTGGGCGAATGTCCACGGGCATAGAAACAAAAAAATAGACGGTGCTGTCGATAATCAGCTGAAAAAGATTGCACATTCTACGTTTCTCGGGCTGAGCCACCCGGGTGCGATTATTCTCTCCAGGATGTTAATTGACATTGCACCTGATGGATTGAAGAGGGTTTTCTATTCGGACAGCGGGGCAACGGCAGTGGAGATTGCAATCAAGATCGCGCTCCAGTACTGGTTCAATACCGGCAAACCGCAGCGGCATATATTCGTTTCACTGAACAATGCTTATCACGGCGACACCATAGGCTCTGTAAGTGTGGGCGGCATAGGTCTGTTCCATTCCACGTACAAGCCCCTTTTATTCAAGACAATTAAGGCACCATCTCCGTATTGCTACCGGTGTGAACTCGGACTCGTCTACCCCTCGTGTAAGCTTGCCTGCGTACAAAAAATTGATGAAATACTTGCCCGCAATGAGGGCAGGGTTGCGGCCCTGGTACTCGAACCTATGATCCAGGCAGCAGGGGGCTTTATAACATCGCCGCACGGCTATTTGAAGGCGGCAGCCAGGATTGCAAAGAAACACAATGTCTTGTTGATTCTCGACGAGGTAGCCACGGGGTTTGGCAGGACCGGGAAGATGTTTGCATGCGAGCACGAGTATGTAAAACCGGATATTATGGCTGTTGCCAAGGGTATAAGCGCCGGATACCTGCCGCTTGCGGCAACGTTTACGACGCAAAAAATCTACAACGCGTTCCTCGGCGAGTATGCCGAGAAAAAAACATTCTATCACGGTCATACGTACACCGCTAATCCGTTAGCGGTCGCTGCGGCCATAGCGAACCTTGAGATTTTCAAAAAAGATAAAATTATACGGCAGCTGCAGCCGAAGATCCGGCTCCTGACCCGGGGGCTGAAAAAGATAGCAGCCCTTGAGCATGTTGGTCAGATACGGCAGCTCGGCATGATGACCGGCATAGAACTCGTCCTCGACAAAAAAACAAAACAACCCTACCCGTTCGAACACAGGACCGGGGCTCGGGTGTGCGCCGAAATCAGAAAACACGGGATTATCCTGAGGCCGCTCGATGATGTCGTTGTCCTTATGCCCCCGCTCTCCATTACAGAGCCGGAGATTTTACGTCTGCTATCAGCCGTCCAAAAGGCAATACGCACGGTGACAGAAAA
>JAMDCL010000115.1:0-626 GCA_023489065.1 Deltaproteobacteria bacterium
GAAGCGAGATCTATGATCGGTTTTTGGACAACCGTCTCGGTGATGATGAACAGAAAGAATGAGAAATAAGATGTTGCGAACAGATTGAGAATATAACCGGATGTCCATCCCTTTTCTTCACCCTTGGTGAGGGCTATCAGCAGGGTGCCGAGGAACAGGCCGAAGGTTATGAATCCTATAAAGTCAAAACTCTTTAAAACGTTTATATCGCCTTTGGCAGGCTTGAGAATGCTCAAGCCCCAGAAGAATGCAATCACCCCTATGGGAATGTTGATGTAGAACAGCGCGTGCCAGCTTATGTGGTCGAGCAGATAACCGCCGAGTGTGGGACCTATCGCGGGTGCAGCGGTGATACCCGCGCCCCATATACCGAGTGCAAGTCCCCGTTCTTCCCGGGGAAACACCTCTGAGATCATGGTCATGCCTGTAGGCATGATGTCTCCCGCGCCGATCGCCTGGATCAATCTGAACACGATGAGTGAATCGAGGCTCCATGAAAGGCTGCACAGAAACGAGCCGATAACAAAGAACGCAAGTTCCAGCAGGAAAGCAACCTTAAGACCGACTAAATTCCTCAGCCACACTGCCAGCGGCATAAGTATGGCAAACGCGAGCATGTATGCCTT
>JAMDCL010000115.1:639-6418 GCA_023489065.1 Deltaproteobacteria bacterium
CGGGCAGGGCAACGTTGACAATAGAATTATCCAGCACCCCCATAAAGCTGCCGATCATGACTATCGCTAATACCCACCATTTATAGGATGTGTTGTTGTCTCCGTTCGAATTCGCGGCGCCGTTTACAGCCATGAAAACTTTCTTGTATGGATCTTCACTTCTACGGACATACCGGGTCTCAGGATATAGCCCTGTGAATCAATGGCGATCTTGACCGGCACACGCTGAACGATCTTGATAAATGTGCCGGAAGGATTTTCTGACGGTATGACAGAGTAGGCACCGATGGTCTCTGCCTGCACGTGGATTACTGTTCCGGTAAAGGTAATGCCCGGGTAGGTGTCCACATAGATATCCACCTTTTGTCCCGGCTTAACAGTTCCGACATGTGTTTCTTTGATATTTGCTTCTATCCAGATATCTTTCAGGTCGACAAGACCAAAAATCGGTTCACCGGGGGACATATTCTGGCCTATATTCGCATACCGCTGTGCAACTCTTCCGGAAATAGGGCTTTTCAGCTCGATGCCTTCGAGCCTGTTCTGCGTGGCATCAAGGATATTTTTAGCAAATGCAAGCGTGATCTGTGCAGACTCATACTGTGACTTTGTCACCTCGTACCGTGTTTTTGCATCGAGGAGGTTTTGTTCGCTCGTGCCGCCTCTTTTATAGACACGCTCCAGGCGCTCCTCATTCTGTTTGGCATCTACCAATTCCGACTGAAGGACATCGACATTGTTCTTCGCCCTCTGGTATTGTATGGATGCCTCCGAACGGGCAGATTTCAGATCTTTATCCGTGATTATATTGGAGAGTGTTACAACGGCGAGTGTTTCTCCCTTGGTAACCGCGTCCCCTTCATCCGCGTTCAACTGGGTAATGTAGGTTGGTAGCGGGGAGCTCAGCAGTATCAGGTGCGCATCCACCTGCGCGTCTTCGGTATAAGCATAGTTATTCCAGTATCTCCACCATATGAGGCCGAATATGATGCCTGCGATTATCAACAAGCCGGGGACATACACCCTTGGCTGGCTTAACATTTTCTTTTTGCTTTTCGGTTTGTGTGTTTTTTCTGTTTCTTCCATGTTTTCTCCCTTTCCTGTCACTCGTCTGTCAAATCTTCACGCAGCCTTCTTTAGGGATTCCTGCCATTTGCGAATCCGAAATGAAGTGTCGTTTTTCGTATTGTTTAATAAGAGGCTGTTCCCATGATCCTTTCTAACTCGGCAAGAGCGAGAAGATAATTGTACTTCGCCTTTATATAGTTCATCTGTGCTTCTTTCAGCCCGAGGTTTGCATTGAGCACATCAAGATTTGTTGCCAGACCTATTCTGTACTGTTCCTGAGCAATACTTTCCGCCTTCTCAGCCGTGTTTAATGCATCCTGCGCCGCGGTAATTTCATTCTTGGCAACGGTTGCATTGGAATATGCCGCCTCTGTCGATATCTTTATGTTGTCCATTGTTTCGGATTTGAGAAATACCACCTTATAATAATTCGAGGACGCCTCTTTAAACCGGCCGATATCCGTCCCGCCGTTGAACAGCGGTATGGATAAGACGAGTTCTGCCTGATATATACCTTGCCACGTCCCGGTAAATTCGTTGGAAAGCCAGTTATAGTTGCCCGCAAGAGCGAGTGTCGGCGAGAATCTGCCTATGGACAACTTTTTATAGTCGCTCAACGCGGAGAGTTGTTTGTTTATTATTTTAAGCTGATAGTTGTTCTCCTTTGCCCGGTCCTCATAGTATCCAAGATCTTTGGAGAACTCCGGCAAGACGACATCGGGATTTGCACATACGTTGCTGGTAAACTCGACGCCAAGGATATTCTTCAATGCCAGCCCGGCTATTTTTACGTTGTTCTGTGCACCGATGAATTGGGGTTGAAGGTTTGAAAGGCTGACGCTCGCATTCAACATGTCGAGCTCCGACGCCTCACCTGCACTGTACCGGTCCTTGGTGACCCTGTAATGCTCGGAAGCAAGATCGATGGAATGTTTCAGCACATCCACGGATTCGGATGCAAGCAGCAGGTTGTAATAAGCCTTTTTGACCTGATAGACAACTTCTTGTTTTTCCGCTTGTTCCTGTTCTTCGGCAGATTCGTACATCTTTTTTGCCGCCGCGTAATTGTGGTAGAGCATACCTCCCGCGAACAACGTCCATGTACCGTTGAATCCCGCGTTATACTCGAACGTGGTATCAATGCGTGCGCTTAATGCACTGGGCGGAAAGTTCGGACCGAACGAACCGGCGGGTATCGGTATCAAAGGTACCTGGTGGGTAAATGTATAGACCCCTGCGGCCGAGATGTCCGGCAGAAAACCACCCCGTGCCTGTACAACCCGTGCCCATGCGGCGTCTTTATCCTGTTGAGACTGTTTTATTGTTTTATTATTGCCGATGGCGAGTCTGAGCGCCTCATCGAGGTTCAAGGTCTCGCACGCCTGCGATTTTAACGGTAACACCGCTGCGAGCAGCAATAAAGCGAACGATAGGATTTTTGTTTTCATGTGTCTCCTCATTTCACGTTTAATATGCCGGATGATAAAATACTTATTATGTTTTCCGCAACAAGAGACGAAGTAACGGGTTCTTTCTTCATGGCCCCCATATGGATTATGTGCTGTATCGCACCGAAGATCATCGAGCTCAAAATGGCGGTATTTACATCGTCCTTTATCCCGCCCGTCTGTTTCCCTTGCTCCATCAATTTGATTATTTCATCGTATTTTTCCGTGAATTCGCTGGAAAGACGGTTTTTCAGCTTTCTTGCAAACGTCTTCTTAACGTTTATCCATTCAGAGAAGACTATCGCAAAAAAATCATTATTCGTGCCGAAATATTCGATCCACGCAGTTATCATGGCGGACAAGATTTCAAGGAAGGTGGTCTTGTTACGGATTTTCTCTTCATAAAAATCGTGGAACTCATTCAATTTATAGAGGATTGCGTTGTAATAGAGGTCGTCCTTGCTTTTGAAGTATTGATAGAGTGTGCCCACACCCATTTCGACTGCATTCGCGATATCATGCATCGTTGCCTCATAAAACCCCTTTTCGGAAAAAACTTTTATGGAGGCCTCAATGATCTCTTGATTCTTCCTTAATTTTTCTCTTTCTTTTCTCGTGAGCTTCAAATATACAAATCCTCGTTCAATTTATGAATTATGCTTCTTTTGCAAGAATAGTAATTCATCCGTGCACTGTCAAGTAAAAACTGGTTTGAACAGGAAAACCGGTTTACCATGGTACGGTGCTTTAAGCTGCACGCATATATTGACTATTGTTTTATTGTTGTTATAATACGAGAAAAGATGGAACGAAGAAAATTTCATAGAAATAATATTAAGATCATGATAGACTATCTTAAGGATAGTGATATCGAGGCGGGGTACACAAGAGACATAAGCAGCGGCGGTATGTTTATAGAAATGAGCAGTGTACCGAAAGAAGGAACCACGGTATTTTTAGACTTTTTCTTACCCGGTATAAAAAAGAAATTTAAACTCAAGGGTAAGGTGGTCTGGGCAAACAAAGAAGCGGATGATGCGGGGAAATCCAAGGCCGGCATAGGCATAGAATTCATAAACCTTAACGAAGAAAACAAGAACTATTTGAACACGGGAATAAAAAATATACGGGGGAACCATGAGGACAAGTAAAAAAGCAACTGAAAAATTAAGGCAAACAGACGTCGACAAGCTTACTCTGGGGCAGAGGATACGGTTAATAAGGGGCGATAAAACGCAAACGGATTTTGGCAACCTGCTGGACAAATCGCAGGACGCCGTAAGTGTTTATGAAACGGATCAGGTCACACCTTCACTCAATATACTTGCGAAGATAGCAGACATGGGCAATGTTACCGTAGACTGGCTGTTTTATGGCCCTGCACATAGGGCGCACAAGGACAATGATCAAAGCTTTATATTTAATGGCCGGATCATAAAACAGAGGACACCCGAATGGCTTATTCTTGAAAAATTGGTGAATATAAACGACGAGAAAACAAAAGAAAAGATCGTAGAACTCGTAAACAGTTACATCAATATCGAGAAGAAAGGTAAAGCTCAGTAATGGCAGCTTATGACGCCACCCAGATAAAAGTATTAGAGGGGCTCGAAGCTGTCAGAAAAAGGCCCGCCATGTACATCGGCAATACCTCGGAAGGGGGATTGCACCACCTTGTTTATGAGGTTGTCGACAATAGCATAGACGAGGCGCTTGCCGGATTCTGTACGAGGATTGCCGTAATCATTCATGTAGACGGCAGTGTAACCGTTGACGATAACGGCAGGGGTATTCCGACGGACCTGCACAAAGAGGAAAACAGGTCTGCGGCAGAGGTTGTTATGACAAAACTGCACGCGGGCGGTAAATTCGACAACAAGGTTTATAAAGTTTCAGGCGGGCTTCACGGTGTGGGGGTTTCCGTTGTTAATGCGCTCTCGGAAGACCTCGACCTCGAGATCCGGAGGGACGGAAAGAAATATTATCAGAAATACAAGAACGGGGATCCCGTAGATCCAATAAAGGCAGTAGGCAAATCGGACGCAACGGGAACGAAGATCAGATTTAAGCCGGATGCAAAGATATTCGAGACCACGAACTTCAGCTTCGATACACTTTCGGCAAGGCTGCGGGAGCTTGCATTCCTGAATCCCGGTATCAAGATCTCGATTACGGATGAAAGAAGCGGAAAATCCAATATATTCGAATATGCCGGCGGGCTCATAGAGTTCGTGCAGCTCCTGAATAAGAACAAAACCCTGGTTCACACAAAACCGTTCTTTTTCTCCTTTAAGAAAGACCAGATCGAATTCGAGTGCGCACTGCAGTACAACGACGGATACAATGAAATTATACATTCTTATGCGAACAATATCAGTACGCATGAAGGTGGAAGTCATCTCTCGGGTTTTAAATCGGCGCTGACAAGGGCGATCAACAAATACGCCGTTGAAAGCGGGCTTATCAAACAGGCGGACGTTGAGATAAGCGGTGAAGATATTCGGGAGGGGCTTACAGCCGTCATCAGCATAAAACTTCCGGATCCTCAGTTCGAGGGCCAGACAAAAGAAAAACTGGGCAATACCGAGATAAAAGGGATCGTGGAATCTCAGGCAAATGATAAGCTTTTTTCTATTTTTGAAGAGAACCCTCAGATTGCCAAAAGTATAATAAAGAAGGTAATAGACGCTGCCCGGGCAAGGGAGGCTGCGCGCAAAGCGAGGGAACTGGTGAGGAGAAAGAACGCCCTTTCGGGAGGCTCGCTTCCCGGTAAGCTTGCGGACTGCCAGGAAAAGGACCCTGCGTTGAGCGAATTGTTTATCGTAGAGGGGGATTCCGCAGGAGGTTCTGCAAAACAGGGAAGGGACAGGAAAAACCAGGCCATACTGCCGTTAAAGGGCAAAATATTGAATGTAGAGAAGGCAAGGTTTGAACAGATGCTTGCATCGGAAGAAATCAGGGTACTCATCTCGGCGTTGGGTACGGGCATCGGGAATGAAGACAAGGATCTGTCCAAACTCAGATACCACAAGATCATCATAATGACGGATGCGGATATCGACGGGTCCCATATCAGGACACTGCTGCTGACATTTTTCTTCAGGCACTTCCCCGAGCTTATAGAGCGGAATTACGTGTATATTGCACAGCCGCCTTTATACATGATTAAAAAGGGAAACTCCCAAAGGTTCCTCAAAGACGATACGGAGCTGAAAAAAGTCCTGCTGGAAGAGGGTGTTAGTAAACTGCACATTACCTTAAAA
>JAMDCL010000143.1:0-2472 GCA_023489065.1 Deltaproteobacteria bacterium
AGCTACCCTCTCCCTATGCATCCCTTGAGCTTGTCGCCGACATTATCGGGGGTTATAGCACCCTGCTCCTGAAACAGGTGATCGTAAAAATACCAGAACGAGGCATGGTTCTGCTCATACGCGCAATCGGCGCCCATCGCAGCCTTCATTGCCCACGGATGCATAGGGAGAGGGTAGCTCTTGTATACGAGCTTTATTTTACCCGCGTATTTCAGCAAAAGATCCTCTACCGTACTGTAAGCCCTTCCGCAGAAAGGACATTCGAAATCCGTAAATTCCACGATAGTGACCTTTGCGCCCTCTGCGCCGCGTACCGGCGACCCCTTCAGAGTAATCTTGCTCCAGGTCTCTTTTAACGGGTCCTCGTTGAGATTGAAGACCTTGCCGAGGATAAGATACTTGCCGTTCCTTGATATATAGATGTCCTGGGTCTGCTTCCTTTCACCGATGGAAACATCAACAACGGACTTATCCAGTCCCGGCACCTCTGATGCCGAAATATGCCCAACAGAGATCTTTACATTCGCGGGTATATTAAACGCCTTTCGCATGTATGCGGTAATTTTTTCTTTTAACCCGGTCTCATTCGTCAACCCATAAGCAATACCGCTGCTCAATAAGAGCAATGATAGTGCTACTGCCACACGTTTGAATCTCATATCTTCTCCTTTTCGTTGATAATTATTGGTTTATACGTGAAAGATTTTAAAAGGTCAATCTGATTGTTTTCCGGCCTGCACGAAAAAGAAAGGGCGGCTTTCGCCGCCCTTTTCAAGGATCTTTTTCAATCGTTTCCGGTATCAGTATAAGGTACAGTAGTTCGCATTGATGACCGTACCGTCTTCACTCACACTGGCGCATCCGCAGCTTGCCCCGTTGAAATCGAGCAGGAAAACATGGTTTGCCGTAATGGTTATGGTACCACTCACCGGATCTGCACAGGAATTGTCAAATGTTAAAGCAGCGTATGCTACAGAGTACTTACCCGTGTAGGTGTACGTGCCCGAGGACCCTGCCACGCCATAGGTACCGCTGCCGTTAATGGTCAGAGAAGTAATCGGTGAACCGGATGTTGTCATGGTTATATTTGCAGTCGCGTAAACTCCGATCTTTGCGCTGCCGGAATCCACCTCAGTACCATCGTTTATCGTGAAAACAATCTGCGAAGGCGTACCGGTAAAGGTATCGTCGGTCGCTACCCAGCCCGTGAAGGACCCCGTGTTACTCTGGGAGGTAATAGTGGCGCTGATATTCACCTTCCCTTTGTCACTGTAAGTAATATTGGTTAACGGTGCAACGACACCTGCACCCGTTATTGTATCGCTGCCATTTAACGTTACATTTTCATTCAGGCTCAAGGACGGGTCATCCATGATAAAATTCAGATCCATCGTATCGGTAATCGCTAACGTGCCCAATGTGGTATCATAATTACCCGTTATTGTTATCGAGCCATTGATTGTCATTGTCGTTGTCGATATGGTACAGGATACCTTACTCCAGGTAACGGTTACATCCAGATTACCCGTGGTCGAATTGTCTGTATACGATGTTGGTGCGCAGGAGCCGGATGTTGCGGCCTGCTTAATAACCGCCAAGGCATTTAACGCTGTTCCCCTCATGGACTGCGGCTTGATTACAACATTATTCCCGAGGTTCTTAAATAAATAAGACAACGTTGGAATACCCTGGTTTGTGGACGAGTTTACCGTGCTCGATGTTATATTGGACACATCGGTCGGTGGCTGCTGATTTGCAGAACTTATGGCCTGGCTTGCAGCGCTGCCGATATTCTGAACGGTCAGATTGGCAGGCGGCAATGCATTTACTCCGGATGATACCTGGTTCCCTGATGATCCGCTTGACGAGCTTCCGCATCCAATACCTGCACCGGCTAAACCTATAGCCAGCAGGACTATCGTTAAAATTTTAATTTTCTTCATAAAACTTCCTCCTTTTTTCTTCATCCTTCCCATACCAGAATGAATTTGTCAATGATCAAGATCACACCGTTCCCTCACCCTGTTTTTTCTTTAAAGCTTGCATTTTATGTATATCTTATTCATACTAAAGGCCGAAGATCTATGAAGCAGTTACGGGAACTCATTGGAAAAGAAGTGGAGGTTGTAGCCAATGGCATAGTATACAAAGGCGTACTCAAGGATGCGTCCGAGTACGCAATAAGCATACTTTCAATGTCCGGCTGGCTTGAGATTAGTATGTCGTCTATCAACAGGATCAGTGAGGCCGGAACTCAGGTATTTGAACCAAAATATGTTGACCCGTCATTTTACAAGGACAAATAATAAAAAACAGTCGATGACCCCGCCCTGGCCCGCTTTAACCAAAGGGGATAAAAACCAAGGGGGTATTCCTAAAAGGAGGACGAGCTAAAGATGAAGATAGTGCCCGGTGCAGGTGATTATAAAAAGGCCGATGCGGAATTAAAGGTATATGGATATTTCAAGGACG
>JAMDCL010000143.1:2482-4447 GCA_023489065.1 Deltaproteobacteria bacterium
CTTTTGAAAGCGTTGGAACCAGACAGTGCCCGGCATATTAAGCCGCAATTAAAGGACCTCAAAAACGGATTAAGGTTTTTGAATAAACAGGGAACGTGGTATTCATTTTTAAAGCTTGAGGACAAACAGAAAATAACTGCGGAATCATTCAGGAAATTCGGTGCCGCTGTTGCAAAAGAGGCGGAAGCAGTATCCGCAAAAAATGTCGTCGTACTCATGCCTGCGGCGGAAAAAGTAACACCGGATGATGCTGCCGCTGCTTTGACCGAGGGCATTGTTCTCGGTTTGTATACGTACGACGAGCTAAAAACATCGGACAAGAATACTCCCCCGGGATTAAAATCCGTGGCTGTCTACACCTGCGGGAAAGCCAGGATATCGCAGAAGACTATCGATCACGCCAAACTCGTTTCAGAGGCAACAAACGAGGCCCGCAGGCTTTCCGACGCACCCGCCAACATGATGACCCCGGCGATATTCACGCATATTGTTTCAGGAAAGGCAAAAAAAGAAGGACTAAAGGTTAAGGTCCTCGATAAACCCGAACTGGAGAAGATGGGCTGGGGTGCTTTCCTCGGGGTCGCCCGCGGGAGTTACGAACCGCCGAAGGTCGTCATACTCGAATATCATGGCGGCAAAGGCCAAAAAAAACACGTCATCGTAGGCAAGGGCATTACCTTTGACAGCGGCGGAATATCGATAAAGCCCAGCAGCGGCATGGAGGAGATGAAGTTCGATATGGCAGGGGCTGCTGCGGTTGCCATGACCGTCATCCTTGCGGCAAGATTAAAAATACCGGTAAACCTTGCGGCCGTTATACCGCTTACGGAAAACATGCCGGGAGGCAAGGCGCAGAAGCCCGGCGATGTCGTGAAGACCCTCTCCGGCAAGACGGTCGAGATCATATCCACGGACGCAGAGGGCAGACTGATACTTGCCGATGCACTCAACTATGCAGTAAAAACATTTAATCCCGAAACCCTTATCGACCTCGCAACACTCACCGGCGCATGCGTTGTTGCACTGGGAAGTGAGGCAAGCGGTATCATGGGGACCGGGGACGGACTTATCGACGAGATCATCGATGCGGGCGAGCGGAGCGGAGACAGACTCTGGAAGCTTCCCCTGTGGGATGATTATAAAGACCTGCTCAAAAGCGATGTAGCGGACATCAAGAATTCAGGCTCGCGCTGGGCAGGCGCAATACAGGGCGGCATATTCCTGAAGGAGTTTGTCGGAGATACCCGCTGGGCACACGTTGATATAGCAGGCACCGCCTACCTCGAACGGCCAAAGGCCTATTTTAAAAAAGGAGCGACCGGTGCCGGTGTCCGGTTTCTTATCAAGTTTTTCGAGGAACGGTAATTGACCTGCTATGGAAGGACCGGCCTTTGATTAATTCAGGTATATACGGGTAACGGAAAGGGAAAGACGACCGCGTCTTTGGGCCTGGCTTTAAGAGCAGCAGGTCATGGCTACAAGACCATAATAATACAATTCATGAAGGGCAAGATAGATTACGGGGAGTTAAAGGCACAAAAATTGCTTGAACCCTATCTTAAGATCGTTCAGGCGGGCGGGCCGCATTTTATAAAAAGGGGCAGCCCCTCTGAACAGGATATAAAGATGGCACATGAAGGTCTTGAAGAAGCGAAAAGGGCCTTCACGGAAGGGCTCTATAACATCGTTATTCTTGATGAATTGAATGTTGCCATTGACTTCGGACTTATAACCCTCACCCGGGCACTTGAACTGATAAAACAAAAACCGCCGGATGTTGAGTTGATCATCACCGGCAGGTATGCGCAGCAGGAGATTATAGATATCGCGGACCTTGTGACAGAGATGAGAGAGATAAAGCATTATTACCAAAAGGGAGTGCAGGCACGGGATGGCATCGAAAAATAAACGCAGAGACAAGGAAAAATATTCGGGGAAAAGGCTCAAGCGGTATTCAACCATATC
>JAMDCL010000143.1:4457-6038 GCA_023489065.1 Deltaproteobacteria bacterium
GGCGAATACCCGTTTACGCGCGGCGTTTACGATACCATGTACCGGGGAAGGCTCTGGACCATGAGGCAGTTCTCCGGGTTTGGCACTGCCGAAGAAACAAACAAAAGATTCAAATATTTGCTGTCGCATGGACAAACAGGCCTGTCCGTCGCATTTCACATGCCAACCATCATGGGATACGATTCAGACCACCCGCGCTCTGCGGGAGAGGTGGGTAAATGCGGGGTTGCCATAGATACGCTTCAGGATATGGAAGTGCTTTTTGAAGGCATTCCTCTTGATAAGATCACGACATCCATGACAATCAACGCACCTGCCATCGTACTGCTCTCGATGTATATCGCGGTTGCCGAAAAACAGGGGGTCAGCCCGGAAGTTATCAGCGGCACTATCCAGAACGACATCCTCAAAGAGTATATAGCCCAGAAATCATGGATATACCCTCCCGGGCCGTCCATGCGTATCATTACCGACATATTCGAGTACTGTGCCCGCCATGTGCCTCGATGGAACACCATCAGTATCAGCGGCTACCATATACGGGAGGCTGGGTCAACCGCAGTCCAGGAACTTGCGTTCACACTCGCGGACGGTATTGCCTATGTACAGGCAGGCAGGGAACGTGGATTGGATGTGGATAGTTTTGCTCCCCGTCTTTCTTTCTTTTTCGATGCACATAATGACTTCTTTGAAGAAATAGCGAAGTTCCGCGCAGCACGCAGGATGTGGGCAAAGATCATGAAAGAAAGGTTTAACGCAAAGAAAGAAGAATCCCTGCGATTGAGATTCCATACCCAGACAGCAGGGTGCAGCCTTGTTGCGCAGCAACCCATGAATAATATTGTCCGCGTTACGCTCCAGGCACTTGCCGCTGTGCTCGGAGGAACTCAATCGCTGCACACCAATTCAATGGATGAAACGCTTGCACTTCCCACGGAGCAGGCAGTGACCGTTGCACTCCGAACCCAGCAGATCATTGCCGGGGAGAGCGGTGTTGCAAATGTCATAGACCCGCTCGGCGGCTCGTACTTCGTGGAAAGACTCACCGATGAAATGGAACAGGAGGCATGGGATTATATCAATAAGATCGACCGGATGGGCGGGGTCATACCCGCGATAGAAAAGGGCTACCCCCAGATGGAGATAGCGGACGCAGCCTACAGGTACCAGAAACAGATAGATAATTCACAGAAGGTCGTCGTGGGCGTCAATACGTATAAGATGCAGGAGAAAGAAACAATTCCAACGCTGACGATCTCTCCGCAGGTCGAGCAAAACCAGATAGAAAAGACCCGGCGCATAAAATCAACGCGGGACGCTGACCGCGTCAGGACTTCGCTTGACCAGTTAATGCGTGCTGCAAAGGGCAGGGACAACCTTATGCCGTTTGTACTCGAGGCTGTTAAGGCGTATGCTTCCATCGGAGAGATCATGGACGTTATGAGAGCGGTCTTCGGGGAGTACAGAGACCCGGCGCTTTTTTAAACGGCGATTACCGTTTCAGGTATTGTAGGACTTGCTGTCGTAAAGGGACAACTTGTTTCTTCCGGTGTTTTTCGAAATGTATAAGGCTTCATCCGC
>JAMDCL010000143.1:6048-6418 GCA_023489065.1 Deltaproteobacteria bacterium
CTCGACCTGCTGATGGTTGATTCGGGCAGGTACGCTATACCGATTGAGCAGGAAACACTCTTTATCTTACCGCAAATATCGGTAGCGGCATATTCCCGTATTTTGTTCAGATACCTCTGAGCAACCGCAACTGCCCCGGTTTTGTCCGTTTCCGGCAGCATGGTGATAAATTCATCTCCGCCGTACCGGGCGCACACGTCCATTCTCCTCAGCCCCGTCGTAAGTATCCTCGAAACAACCGTTAAAACCCTGTCACCCACGGGATGCCCGCATTTGTCATTGATGGATTTAAAATGATCCATATCGATCATCAACAGGGATAGCGTTCTGTTGTACCGTTTCAATCTCTCGAATTCTTTTTCCAACATCG
>JAMDCL010000084.1 GCA_023489065.1 Deltaproteobacteria bacterium
TGACTGCTGCTAAGTTAAACAAAAAACACTATATCTTGTATATACCCATTAAGAAGTCGGCTGCGCCCTGAAATGAGAAAGTATGTTAAATACTTTTAATCTGCTGTTATCTAATATCTCTCGGTATATTTTTGACATAGTGTTTTTTGTTTAACTTAGCAGCAGTCAAATCCAGAAGATAATCCTTAACAAAGTAAAATCTTGATGCATCATAATCTTTGTAGGGAATAGTAATAAAAACAGTTTTTAGCTCCTTTTTTACATAAGTTTTTAAAAGCCATAAAATATCTTCCATCCTGCCATGAGAGAGTATTTGATGAATGATATAGCCCCTGTCACGTTCGATATCAAGATGCCTTACATCAACAGACCAAAGAACAGACTGCAGCCTTTTTGGTACCTTCTTCTGATTCATAATAATAATTTAGCACAAAGATACATACTCTTCAATAATTGAAAGACATAAACAATACTATCATAAACATGGCGTGACCGCATCGTAAAGGAAACAATAAGCAGTCAATCGATGGTAATAGGCAGGGGTATCCCGCACTTGACTTATGCAAGGTGCAGAATATATTTTGTGATAGTATAAAGGGTTGAAAAGCCCGCAATAGGTAGAACCGTGCGGGGCACATCTTTTAAAAAAGCGAATGGTTGAAGTTAGAAAAACTCCTCAGGGGGTTAAAAGGAGGTAATGAATATGATGTTTCTTGCTGGAATCGTTCTCCATTCTCTGTTACTGACTGCGCAACCAATGCCTGCCGTAAAATTTCGCGTGACCGATGCGTATGTTTCGTATACGGCAAAGGAAACCAATCTCGGCTCCTCGATCAAGACGACCGTTGGACGCAATGACAAGCTTTCCCTTGATTTGAATGCATCTCCCGGGAACACGCAGGCAAAGCTTTTGATCTCGTCTTCCGGATTTAAAACCGATAGGCCGATGAGAGACTGGTCTGTAAAAACACTGTATTTGAAGTCTTCCCAGTATCCGGAAATAACCTTCGAACTCTTGAAAGTGGATGGAGAGCCGCTCTCAACGGTTCTTCGCCCTATCAACAAAAATATCGTCATAAAGACCAATCCTCAAGATATGACCGTTGATCTACTCATGCCGGAAACGGCAAATGCACCGTTAATCCTCAGCGTGGGGAAAGATGAATTTTCGGTGGAAGGTAAACTCAGGGTCGATATCCTCAATGCCCTGCACAGCGATAAAGGGGAAATTCATATAAGCGGCAGGCTTACCGTGGCCGGCGGGTCAAAAGACTTTGACACTGCGGTGTCTTTCAAACAGACAGGACCTGCTACGTTCACATTGTCCACACTCATCGATGCCCAATTTACCGATTTCGGCATGACGGCGCCCAATCTTGCATGGTTCATTTCCGTACATAATAAGATAGCTCTTGAGGGACATGCTGTACTCGATATTCTGAAATAAGTATTCCGGTTGTTCAGCCATTGTTGAACGTCATCAGGTGCTTTCTTTGCTACTTCTCTGCATAATGCAAAGAAGTTTAGTCTCCCTCTTAAGAGACTGTCCGACAATTCCATTTTATATCCCTCCCTTGACGGGAGGGATAAAGGGAGGGTGAAAAATACATTATATATCAACAAGATCGTCCCCTCACCCTTGCCCTCTCCCGCAAGGGGCGAGGGATTTTTTGAATTGTCGGACAGCCTGTTACGTAAGATGGGTAATGCAGAAGTCCGGGAATAAAAAGTTCGGTTGCGGCTGAAAGCTGAATGAGGGAAGCTGTTCAACGAATAGAAAAGTACCGGGGATATCTTATTGCATATATGCTCGCCGTTCAGTGTAAACACCGTTAAGTATCTAACTTCCCGGCAAGATACAAAAAAAGAGATTTTTCGGCCGGAACTCAGCATGAGCATTGCCGGACAACCCGCAGGGTACATGGATAGCTGCGGGAACCCCTTTGCCGTTTAATTGCAACAATTACAAAGTCTTGACAATAAGTTGCAGACATGTAATTGCATTGAAAGAATAGAGATATCATGGCGTTAAACAATACAGTATTAAATTTTCCCGAGAAATTACCAAGAGCAGGGGAGTGGACATTCGCAGACCTTCTCGCGGATACACGTGTGAAAGAGCGCTGGGAAAAGGTCAGGAAATACTTTTTCTTGAGGGAATCAACCTATGATATGGCGACACGGTGCAATATGCGGTGCGATGGCTGTTACTATTATAACGGCGAAAAACAATTTACCCAAGAAAATGTTGATCCAATGGCATGGCGTGGCCTTTTTCGTCAGGAAAAAGCAAGAGGCATAACATTCGTGGTCCTTGCAGGTGCAGAGCCATCACTCGTACCCGATCTGCTCAACGCCTGTTATGATGAAATTCCATTGGGATGTATAGCTACAAACGGACTCAAACGTATTCCGGAGTCCGTCGGATATAAGATACACATTTCGGTATGGGGTAATGACGAGACGAGTTTCAGAATCAGAAAGGCCAAAAATCTGCTTCAGAAACAGGTCGATAATTATGCAGGAGACCCTCGGGCCGTATTTGTCTATACGTTTTGCAGGGACAACATCAATGAGGCTTATGATGTTGTGAAGATGCTTGCATCGAACAAATGCAAAGTCACCTTCAATATGTTTTCAGCACCATTGAACTATACAGGCACTCTGTCGCATACACAGGAATCTCTGGATAAAACCCGGGAGGTCATACTCGATCTCATGGAGCGCTACCCTGGGTCGATACTGTTTTCGCACTATAGTGCCGTTGCGCATACCCATAAGAACAGTCTTTACCAGTTATATTCGTGCCCGTATCCCCGCAGGAACCCGTCTGTTGCTTTCGGTCTCGGCAGATCGTTCCGGCAGTACCGGACGGACCTTACCTGGGACAGAGATGCATCTTGCTGTGTTCCGGATACGGACTGCAATGACTGCAGGCATTATGCCGCGGGAAGCTCTATCGTTACATCAAAGCTCAACAGGCATACCGCTCATCCGGAGATATTTAAATCATGGCTCGATTATGTCGATACCTACCTTGCGGTATGGGTTAAGGGGTATGAAAAAGGAAAAAATCTGTGCTCCCGTATTGAGCAGCCTCCGGGTTTCTGATATAAGACGATTCTATCGATAGCGGAATATTTTTCTGTTCAAAAAAAAAGATGAAGCCTGAAGGAATGAATCATGTGGAACGGTAATAATTCTTTTGATGTTATGAAGAAAGGGAAGAATACATGCAAACAGTAAGTACGCTCCTCAATGGAGAGTGGAAAAAACGGTATAACGCCATTTCACATCTCAATATTCGCAGTTCGATCTACGATATGACGAACAAGTGCAACCTGAGATGCAAAGGCTGCTTCTTTTTTTCATCCGATGAACACAAACTGGAAGAAGAAAAAGACCTCGGGAAATGGGAGGCGTTTGTAGAGAAGGAAAAGGAGAGGGGCGTGAACCTCGCGATATTGATCGGCGGGGAACCGACCCTCTATCTCGACAGGATTGAGGCTTTTTACAAACGCATTCCTACCTATTGCGCTACAAACGGCCTTATTAAAGTGCCGCGTGACCGTTTTCCGGACATGATGGTCGGTATCTCCCTCTGGGGAGACGAGCATGAGGAAGAGGTCCTGCGGGGCAAGAATACCTTCGGCATATCCCTCAAGAACTACAGGGGAGACCCTTACACGTATTATCTGTACACCATTACGCCAAAGCAGGTCGGTACCGGTACAATCGAAAGAATTATTAAAAAAATCCAGGATGCCGGCCTCAAGGTGCATCTCCAGTTGTTTTCGAACGATGAGGATGTTGAAGGCTTTGTGTGGACCCCGGAGATACTCGCACGGGTACGGGATGAAATGGATGATATGCTCGACCGGTATAGCGACACCGTTATTTCCAGCAAATACTACCATAAGATAATGACAACCGGAAAGATGCTGGACAGAACATGGGGATGGATGGAATGCCCTTCAGTTACAGAGCCAATGGATACGCGCGACCCCCAGCCCAAGCGTCTTATACGCTTCATCCGGTGGGGAGCCGACCTGACAACAACACACCGTTGCTGCACATCGGCAACACGGGAGTGCTCGACCTGTAAGGATGGTGCCGCACACATGAGCTGGGTTATGGTGAATAAGAGGGCGCACATGCGCAGTCCCGAGGATTTTCAGCATTGGGTCGAGGTCTACGAAATGTTTGCAAAATTATACCGGTTCATCCCGTGGTAATGCATTTGCGTTTTAACCAGAAGAATGTATTCAAGAGCAGAGAAATGTGTAAGGCAGGGGTGGTTCATGAACTGCCCTGTTTCATGATACCCATCGCAAGCAGAGGATTCTTCTGCGATATCCCTCTTAGGTTAACAGGCTGTCCGACAATTCAAAAAATCCCTCGCCCCTTGCGGGAGAGGGCAAGGGTGAGGGGGTGAACTTGACGATATATAATGTATTTTTCACCCTCCCTTTATCCCTCCCGTCAAGGGAGGGAGATAAAATGGAATTATCGGACAGCCTGTTAAGAGGGGGGGCAACCTGTCCAGTAAAAGATGCGGCTGCACATAAGCCCGCCAGGGAAAGAACTGAAAAAGACATTGTCGGACAGCCTGTAAAAAGTAGGTGTACGGTATGAGGTCTGCACGACCCGTTGTCCTGGGTTATGATGCCGTGTCTCCGCTTGGCACTGTTTTCGAGGATCAGTGGAACAGGGCAGCAGGCGGTCGCAGCGGCATAGGTCCGTTGACCCGGTTTCCTCTGAGAGAGAATTTTCCCGTGCAGGTGGCCGGAGAGGTTGCCGATGTCGACGTTACTCCGTATCCCTTTCTCAGACCCAGGGAAATGGTTCACTGGAAATCGCCGATTTTTAAATATGGGATGCTCGTGGTACATCGTACCCTGAAAAAGATAGGTCTGGACATCACCAAAGAACTTTCCCCGAGAATAGCAACAACGTTCAGTACGGCCATCGGCGGCCTTGATGCCGTCCTCGATGCAGACAGGGCTTTGGTACAATCCGGACAACTGCCGAAACCTTACGTTAACCCAAATTCCTGCATCAATATGGTAGGCGGGAAGGTATCGATCCTGACCAACGCCACAGGCCCGATTCTGACCACGGTCACGGCCTGTGCCACGGGAAGCACCTCGATGATTATCGGCTCCCTGTTGTTGCAGAACGGCATGGCGGATGTCGCCATTTGCGGGGCAGTGGATTTCCCGCTTGTGGAAAGCATCGTGGCAGGATTTGCAACCATGAACGGGGCATACCAGAACAGTGTGGAGTCTTTACCGGATTCTCCGGAACGTGCAAGCAGGCCGTTTTCCATCAACAGACGCGGGTTTATCATATCGGAAGGTGCTGGATGCATCATCCTGTCGACCAGGGAATTTGCAGAGGCACATGGTTTAGGCTATGCCCTGGAACTGGCAGGATGGTCTATGACTGCCGATGCCTACCACTCCGTAGCACCGCGGCAGGACACTGTCGTCCATTGTATCGATGGTGCCATAAAACATGCCGGTATCAGCCCCGGGGACATCAGTGCGATCAACGCACATGCTACCTCGACCAAGGTCGGGGATGAGGTTGAGTATCTGGCCCTCCGGCAGATTTTCCAGGACAGGATTCCACCGGTCAGCGCGAACAAATCCATGATCGGACACGCGATGGGAGCCTCCAGTGCCCTGGAGAGTATATTTGCCATGGAAGGAATGATGAGGGACACGATACTCCCGACGATAAATTATACGCCGGATCCTGCCATAAACATTGACTGTGTTCCCGGCTCCGTCAGAACGCTGAAACAAGAATATGTTTTAAAGAACGCATTCGGCTTTGGCGGTGCCAATGCCTGCATCATATTTCACAGGACGAGATGAGGAGAGTATGAAATCACCAAAAAACAGACGGGTCTTTGTAGTAGGGTATGCAGCTGCAACACCCCTGGGAAAGACGTTTGACGAAACATGGAAGCGGGCAGTGCGGGGAGAAACGGGCTTCCGGCACGTTACCAGGTGCCAGGTGGATACACCGGCAAATGTGGTCGGGGAGATCCCGGATTGGAATCCCGCAGGCCTGGATTTTTCCAGTGAGAAAGAGGCCAAAGAATGGAATGCAATGTATGTGATCCTGACGATGGCGGTATGCAAAGACGCATTGGCGCATGCACGGCTCGAGATGATAGACGGTGTCAAAGAAAGGACCGCATGCATGATAGGCTCTGCGATTAATGGTCATGATGCCTATAGGAAGGCAACGATCAATTTACAGGAGAAGGGGCCGAACTTTGTCAGCAATTACCTCCTGCCCAATCTCTGTGCCAATCTGCCTTCGGGGAAGGCGAGTATGCTGCTGGGGTTCACGGGACCTATCTTTTCTCCGCAGGCCGCGTGTGCTTCGGGAAA